>DATMES010000071.1 GCA_035556555.1 Frankiaceae bacterium | reverse complement strand
GCCAGGTGCCGCTCGGTGAGGAATGCGAGCAGCCCCGGGCCGGGGTCATGGGGATCGTGGGACACCCGGGAAGGTTACGGACCCGTTCCCGGGCCGGAGGGACGACCGGGAAGCGGGAGCCGCCTACGCTGGGGGCGTGGTGTTCCAGAGACTTCTCCGCGCCGGTGAGGGCAAGCTCCTCCGGCGACTCTCCAGGATCGCGGATGCGGTCGAGTCGCACGCCGATGACATCGGCGCCCTCACCGACGCCGAACTGAGGGCCAAGACCGACGAGTTCAAGGAGCGGTACGCCGAGGGCGAGTCCCTCGACGAGTTGCTGCCCGAGGCATTCGCCGTCGTCCGGGAGGCGGCCACCCGCACCCTGGGCCAACGGCACTACCGGGTGCAGCTCATGGGCGGGGCCGCGCTCCACCTGGGCAACATCGCCGAGATGAAGACCGGTGAGGGCAAGACCCTGACCGGCGTGCTGCCGGCCTACCTGAACGCGCTCGCCGGCGACGGCGTGCACGTGGTGACCACCAACGACTACCTCGCCGCGCGCGACGCGGAGTGGATGGGCCGCGTGCACCGGTTCCTCGGCCTGTCCGTCGGCCTGATCCAGGGGCAGATGCGCCCCAACGACCGCCGCCCCGCGTACAACTCCGACATCACGTACGGCACCAACAACGAGTTCGGCTTCGACTACCTGCGCGACAACATGGCGTGGACGATCGAGGAGTGCGTCCAGCGCGGCCACAACTTCGCCATCGTCGACGAGGTCGACTCGATCCTCATCGACGAGGCCCGGACGCCGCTCATCATCAGCGGCCCGGCCGACCAGGCGACGCAGTGGTACGCGACGTTCGCCCAGCTCTCCCGCCGCCTCGAGCCCGGCGAGGGCAAGGACTACGAGGTCGAGGAGGGCAAGCGCACCGTCGCGATCACCGAGCGCGGCGTGCAGAAGGTCGAGGACTTCCTCGGCATCGACAACCTCTACGAGTCCGTCAACACCCCGCTCGTCGGCTACCTCAACAACGCGTTGAAGGCCAAGGAGCTGTTCCACCGCGACAAGGACTACATCGTCCAGAACGGCGAGCTCCTGATCGTCGACGAGTTCACCGGCCGCATCCTGCACGGGCGCCGTTACTCCGAGGGCATGCACCAGGCCCTCGAGGCGAAGGAGGGGGTGAAGATCATGGACGAGAACCAGACCCTCGCCACGATCACCCTCCAGAACTTCTTCCGCCTCTACGACAAGCTCGGGGGCATGACGGGTACGGCCCAGACGGAGGCCGCGGAGTTCGACCGGATCTACAAGCTCGGCGTCGTGCAGATCCCGACCAACCGGCCGATGCAGCGCATCGACAAGAAGGACGTCGTCTACAAGACCGAGGCGGCGAAGTTCGAGGCCGTGGTCGACGACATCGCCGAGCGGCACGAGAAGGGCCAGCCGGTCCTCGTCGGCACCGTGTCCGTCGAGAAGAGCGAGCGCATCTCCGGGATGCTGCTGCGCCGCGGCGTTCCCCACGAGGTCCTCAACGCGAAGTACCACGAGAAGGAAGCCGAGATCGTCGCCCAGGCCGGCCGCAAGGGCGCGGTCACCGTCGCGACGAACATGGCCGGCCGCGGTACCGACATCATGCTCGGCGGCAACCCCGAGTTCATGGCCGCCGCGGAGCTGCGCCACCGCGGCCTCTCGCCGGTGGACACGCCCGACGACTACGAGGCCGCGTGGCCGGACGCGCTGGAGAAGGCGAAGGCCGCCGTCGCGGCCGAGCACGACGAGGTCACCGGCCTCGGCGGGCTGTACGTCCTCGGCACCGAGCGGCACGAGTCGCGGCGCATCGACAACCAGCTGCGCGGCCGTTCGGGCCGTCAGGGCGACCCGGGCGAGTCGCGGTTCTACCTGTCGCTGCAGGACGACCTGATGCGGCTGTTCAACGCCTCCGCCGTCGAGTCGATCATGGACCGCCTCAACATCCCGGACGACGTCCCGATCGAGGCGGGCATGGTGACCCGCGCGATCCGCAACGCGCAGACGCAGATCGAGTCGCAGAACTTCGAGATCCGCAAGAACGTCCTCAAGTACGACGAGGTACTCAACCGCCAGCGCGAGGTCATCTACGGCGAGCGCCGCAAGGTGCTCGAGGGCGAGGACCTGCACACGCAGGTGCGCGGCATGATCGAGGACGTCGTCGCGGCGTACGTCGAGGGCGCCACCTCCGACGAGTACTCGGAGGAGTGGGACCTCGAGCAACTCTGGACCGCGCTCAAGACGCTCTACCCCGTCGGCCTCACGATCGAGGGCGTCGAGGAGGAGAACGGCGGCCGCGGCGGCCTGTCCGCCGAGTACCTCCGCGAGCAGCTCACGGAGGACGCGCTGGCGGCGTACGACCGCCGCGAGGAGTCCCTCGGCGCCGAGGTGACCCGCGAGCTCGAACGGCGCGTCATCCTCTCGGTCCTCGACCGGAAGTGGCGCGAGCACCTCTACGAGATGGACTACCTGCAGGAGGGCATCGGCTTGCGCGCGGTCGGCCAGCGCGACCCGCTGGTGGAGTACAAGCGCGAGGGTTACGACCTGTTCGCCGCGATGATGGACGGCATCAAGGAGGAGTCGGTCGGCTTCCTCTTCAACGTCGAGGTCAAGGTCGAGCAGAACGAGCCGCCGGTCGAGGAGACCCCGGCCGCGCTAGGCCTCACCGTGCCCGACGCGCCGTCGGAGCCCGCGCTCAACGGCGGCGGCCAGCCCGTCGCGCCGCCGTCGATGGGCGGCGGTGAGCCGGAGTACGGCTCGATGTCGCCCGCCGAGCCGAACGGCGACGCCCCGCTCGCCGGCGCGCCCACCGGCGAGCACGCCCCCAACGAGCCGCTGCCCGCCTCCGGCCCCGCGCCGGTCGTCGGCGCGCCCGCGGGTGGCGCCGGCGGCGGCCTCGGCACCGGCGCCAGCGGCGTGGGTGCCGGCACCGGGACGGCGCCCGGTGGCGCACCCGCCGCTCCGGCCACGCCCAACCCGCAGGCCGTTCTCCCCCGCGAGCTCATCGAGGGGCACCGGCCGTCGCACGTGCAGTACAGCGCCCCGTCGGTCGACGGCGGGTCGGGCATCGGCGGCGGGCCGAAGTCGATGGTGAACGCCGGCGAGGGCGACATCAGCGGCCAGGCCCGCGGCAGCGAGCCGGCCCGCAACGCGCCCTGCCCCTGCGGCTCCGGCAAGAAGTACAAGAAGTGCCACGGCGCGCCCGGCGGTGCCGGCGGGCTGTAGCGCTCACGCCCGCTGGAGGGCCGTCACGACCCACCGGCCGTCGAGGCCCTCCAGCCGGATCGCGAGGGCCTCGGCGCGTTCGCCACGCTGCACGATCGCGGTGACCTCCGCGACCCCCGCCGCGGGCTCCGAGACGAGCACGCGGCGCAGCGCCGTGGGCGCGGGACGTACGGCGCGCGAGGCGACCATCGACTGGAGGATCGCCAGCACGTCGGGCGAGACCCACTTCGCCAGCTGGTTCAGCGGCCGGATGCCGTTGATCGTCTCGAGCAGGGCGCGCGTCAGCATCGCCGCGCGGGGGAGCGGGTCGTCGAGCTCCGTACGCGGCGTCTTGACCGCCTCGAAGAAGTCGTCCTCCTCGTCCTCGTCGAGCACGTCCGGTGGCGGCACCAGCCGCAGCCCGGGCGCCGCCGTGGGGAACGGCGCCAGCGGCCGCCGCGGACGTGCGGGCGGGTCGCCGTCGTCGTACGCCGTGTCGGCGTCGGGGACCGCGTGCGCCGTGACGCGCACCGGCGTCTCCGTCGCCTCGGGCACGAGGACCGTGGCGAGCGTCATCGGTCTCCTCCGTGGGGCGGGGGCACCAGAGGCTGCCCTGGCACGAGGCGCCCAGGGTCGGGGCCGATGAGAGGTCGGTTGGCGGCGTACCAGCGAGGCCACGTCGCCGCGGTGAGCGCCGCGGTGGCGCGGGCGCCGAGCCGGCGCGCCGCGATGCCCCACAACGTGTCCGCGGGGGCGACGACGACCATCGGCGAGGCCGCCGCGCGCGCGGCAACGGGAGGCGAGGCCGCGCGCGCGGTCACAGGCGGAGAGGCGGCGGGGCCGGCCGGGCGGTCGAACGGGCCGTCCGCCGCCGCCGGCCCCGCCGCCAGCGCCCCGGCCGCGACCCCTACCACCGCGATGCCGAGGACGCGTTCGGCCGCGTCGCGTACCCGTCCGCGCGGGAACGCCTCGGCAGCGACCGCGACCAGGACGAACGCCAGCCATGCCAGGCAGGCCCACGCTGCCAGCGCCGCCAGCGCGACGACCCGGGTCTCCACCGGACCCGCCGCGAGCCACGCGGGGAGGCCGCCGAGCGAGGGCGGGAGGTCCGGCGGGGTGACGCGCGCCAGGAGGAGCGCGCATGCCGCGAGCGCCGTCAGACACGCGCCCAGCCGCCTCAGCATTCGCACGCCGACTCCCCTCGATCGTTGCGTTTGAGATAGTTTGCCTTCGATGACGTTTGACGTCAAGTGGCTGTGCTTGCCTGCGGTGGCTACAGGTGGGACCTTGTCGCGCCATGGAACGTGGACGCTGGGACGCGCTGTTCGCGGACCTGGAGGCCGAGCTCGACGGCGAGGAGGCCCGGGAGCTCGACGCCGAGGTACGTGACCGCGCCGCCGTCGAGCACGCGCGGCTGACGCTCGCCGACCGGCTGGTCGCGCACGTCGGCGCGCACGTCGCCGTGACGACGGCCGGCGCGGGCGTTCTGCGCGGCCGCCTCACCGGCGCCGCGCGCGACTGGCTCACGGTCGGCGACACGCTCGTACCGCGGCTCGCGGTCCTCGGCGTCAGTGGCCTTGGCGAGGCGGCCACCGAGCCCGAGGAACGCCCCCGCGCCCCCCGCACGATCGCGTCCGTGCTGCGGGGGATGGCGTACGAGGGGCCGGTGACCTGCGTGTTCACCGACGGCCGTACGCTCACGGCCCCGATCGAGCGGGTCGGCAAGGACCACGTGGACCTCGGCGGTACGGCGGTGCCGTTCCGCGCGGTCGCGGCGATCCGCCCTGCCTAGTCCGGGTCGCTCTCCCGGGAACCGAGCGGGTGCGACGCCACGAACTCGCGGGTCTGCGCGTACATCCGCTGGATGTACGCCTCGAGCTCGGTCTCCTCGACGCGCCACTGCCCGCGCCCGCCGACCTTGATGGCCGGCAGCTCGCCGGAGCGCACCAGCGCGTAGGTCTGCGCGGCAGAGATGTCGAGAGTCTCCGCGACGTCCGCGAGCTGGAGGAACCGCTTCGCCATGTGTGCAGTATCGCGCGGTTGCCCCCGGTTGCGTCCACAGTTGTGGACTGAGGAGTGGACAACTGTCCGGAATGTCGTAGTCTCCCGGCCTCATGGGGGACGCGAACCGTCTGCGCACGCCGAGCTGGACCGACGCCCGCCTCGTCGCGGGCCTGCTCATGATGCTCGTCTCGGTGGTGGCCGGGGCCGCCGTCGTCGGCAACGCCGACAAGTCGGTCACCGTCTGGGCGGTCCGTACGGCGCTCCCCGCCGGCACGACGCTGACGGAGAGCGACCTGACCCAGCGGCGGGTACGCCTCTTCGGCGACGACCGCACCCGCTACCTCGACGCCCGCGGCGGCGACCCCGCCGGCCGCGTCCTCACGCGTGCGCTCGGCGACGGCGAGCTGCTGCCGGTCGGCGCGCTCGGCCAGCCGGGCACCCAGCCCACGCGTGTCGTCGGCCTCCCGCTGACGAGGGCGCACGCCCTCGGGGGCGAGGTACGCCGCGGCGACGTCGTCGACGTCCTCGCCACCCGCAAGGAGGGTGGCGAGCTGAAGACGTACACCGCCGCCACCGGCGTCCGCGTCGTCGGCGTCGACGCGCCGTCGAGCGGCTTCACGGCGGGCCGCAACGACTTCGTCGTCCTCGTCGAGGTCGCGCCCGCCGTCGCGCTCGACCTCGCCGCCGCGATCCGCGGCGCCGAGCTGGACCTCGCGCGCGTCCAGCCGTGACCGTCCCCGTCCTCACGGCGCTGCCCGACGCGGCGAACGAGGCGCGGCTGGTGCAGGCGTTCGAGGCGCCAGGCGCGCCGGTCCGGGTCGTACGCCGCTGTGTCGACCTCGCCGACCTGCTCGCCGCCGCGGCCTCGGGGACGGCACGAGCGGTGCTGCTGTCGGCCGACGTACGCCGCCTCGACCGCGACGCGCTGTCCCGCCTCGCCGTCCGCGGACTCGCCGTCGTCGGCCTCGCCCCCGACGAGCCCGCCGAACGCCGCCTCCGCCAGCTCGGCGTCCTGCACGTCCTCCCGGCCGACGCGCCGCCCGCCGTGATCGGCGACGCGGTCGTCGCGGCGGTCACGTACGACGCTCCGCCGCCGGTGTCCGAGGAGCCGCTGCCGGAGCCCGCCGGCGGTACGGTCGTCGCCGTCTGGGGACCCACCGGAGCGCCTGGGCGCACCACCCTCGCCGTCAACCTCGCCGCCGAGCTCGGCGCGGTCCTGGTGGATGCCGACGTGTACGGCGGCGCCGTCGCGCAGGCACTCGGCCTGCTGGACGAGGCGCCGGGCCTCGCGGCCGCCGCGCGCCTCGCCAACAACGGCCTGCTCGACCGCCCCGCTCTCGCCGAGCTCGCCCGGACCGTCGGTCCGCTGCGCGTCCTCACCGGCCTCACCCGCGCCGAGCGCTGGCCCGAGCTGCGCCCCGCCGCCGTCGAGGTGGTGCTCGACCTCTGCCGCGGCCTGAGCGCGTACACCGTCGTCGACTGCGCGTTCTGCCTCGACGACGACGAGACGCGCCGCAACGCCGCCACCCTTGCCGTGCTCCACGGCGCCGACACCGTGCTCGCCGTCGGCTCCGCCGACCCGGTGTCGTTGCAACGTCTCGTCCGCGCGCTCGGCGAGCTGACCCGCGACGCCGACGTCGTCGTCAACCGTGTCCGCAACGGCGTCATGCCCGGCGACGCGAAGACGGAGATCGCCGCCGCCCTGGACCGCTACGCCGGCGTGACGCCGAGGGCATTCCTCCCGTACGACGTCCTGGCGACCGACCGGGCGCTCATGCTCGGCCGTACGCTCGCCGAGGCGGCGCCCGGATCCCCTCTGCGCCAGGCGATCCAGGCCCTCGCACACGACCTCGCCGGGACGACGCCACCCCAGAGAAGAAGGCTGCTCAGCCGCCGGTAGGCAGGTGCTTTTTCAGCTCGCGGCGGGCGACCGTACGCAGGTGCACCTCGTCGGGCCCGTCGGCGATGCGCAGGGTGCGCATGCCGGCGTACATCATCGCCAGCGGGAAGTCGTCGGAGACGCCGCCCCCGCCGTGCAGCTGGATCGCGCGGTCGAGGATGCGGCAGACCATCCGCGGCACGACGACCTTGATGGCCGCGATCTCGGTGGCCGCGCCGCGCGAGCCGACGGTGTCGATGAGCCACGCCGTCTTGAGCACCAGCAGCCGCGCCTGCTCGATGTCGATGCGCGCCTCGGCGATCCACTCGCGGACGACGCCCTGCATCGCCAGCGGCCGCCCGAACGCCACCCGCGACACCGCGCGCTGACACATCAGCTCGACCGCGCGCTCGGCGATGCCGATGGCGCGCATGCAGTGGTGGATGCGGCCCGGCCCGAGGCGCGCCTGCGCGATCGCGAAGCCGCCGCCCTCCTCGCCGATCAGGTTGGACGCGGGTACGCGCACGTCCGTGAACGTGATCTCGCAGTGCCCCTCCTGGTCCTGGTAGCCGAACACGGGCAGCGCGCGCACGACCTCGACACCAGGCGTGTCCATGGGTACGAGGACCATCGACTGCTGGTTGTACGGGCCCGCCTCCGGGTCGGTCTTGCCCATGACGATGGAGATCGCGCAGCGCGGGTCGGCGGCGCCGGTGATCCACCACTTGCGGCCGTTGACGACGTAGTCGTCGCCGTCGCGGACGATCGCGGTCTGGATGTTCGTGGCGTCGGACGACGCGACGTCGGGCTCGGTCATCGCGAAGCACGAGCGGATCCGGCCTTCGAGCAACGGCGCGAGCCAGCGCTCCTTCTGCTCGGGCGTGCCGAACAGGTGCAGCACCTCCATGTTGCCGGTGTCGGGGGCGTTGCAGTTCATGGCCTCCGGCGCGATCGCGACGGAGCGGCCCATGAGCTCGGCGAGCGGCGCGTACGCGAGGTTCGAGAGTCCTGAGACGTCGGGGAGGAAGAGGTTCCAGAGGCCGCGCTCGCGTGCCTCGTTCTTGAGCTCCTCGACCACCGGCGGGACGTCGTGCGCCCTGCCCTCGGCCATGAGCGACGCGCGCTGCGCGGCGTACACCGGCTCGGCCGGCATGACCTTGTCGTCCATGAACGCGCGGACGCGCTCCTGCCAGTCGAGTGCCTCGGGGGTGTGGGCGAAGTCCATGCCGCGAGTCTGTCAGGATCGCTGCCGTGCTCGTCGATCGGGAACGCCTCTCCGCCTACGCCGCCCCCCACCTCCCCGGCGACGGCGACATCACCGTCGAACGCCTCGCCGCGGGCCACTCCAACCTGACGTTCGTCGTACGCCGCGACGGCCGCGAGTGGATCCTGCGCCGCCCGCCGGAGGGGCCGCTGCTGCCGACGGCGCACGACGTCATCCGCGAGTACCGCGTCATGGACCTGCTGGCGCGCAGCGGTTGCGGTGTCCGCGTGCCGGTCGTGACGGTCGCCTGCGAGGACCCCGGCGTGATCGGCGCGCCGTTCTACCTGATGGAACGCGTCCCCGGTGACGTCATCAGGGAGAAGCTCCCCGAGTGGGCCGGCGAGGCCGAGCGGCGCGCGATCGGCTTCGAGCTCGTCGACGCGCTGGTGGAGCTGCACAGCGCGCCGGTGGAGCCGTTCGTCGAGGCGGGCATCGGCCGCCCGAGCGGCTACCTCGCCCGCCAGCTCCGGCGCTGGCGAGGTCAGCGCGAGGGCGCCAAGACCCGCGAGCTGCCCGACTACGACGTGCTGTCGGAGTGGCTCGAGACGAACCTCCCGATGGACGCCGGCAGCAGCCTCGTGCACGGCGACTACAAGCTCGACAACGTCGTCCTCTCCGGGCCGCGCGTCGCCGCGATCCTCGACTGGGAGATGGCGACCGTCGGCGACCCGCTCGCCGACCTCGGCTATCTCATGTCGTTCTGGATCGAGCCGGGGGAGGTGGACGAGTTCGCGGAGGTCGCGGGCAACGTCACCAAGGAGCCCGGCTTCCCCACGCGCGCCGAGATGGTCGCGCGCTACGCGGAACGCTCGGGCCGCGACGTCACCGACCTCACGGCGTACGTCGTCCTCGCCATCTGGAAGCTCGCGATCCTCCTGGAGGGCTCGTACTCGCGGCACCTCGCGGGCACGACGGACGACCCGTTCTTCGCGCTGCTCGACCGCGGAGTGCCTGCTCTCCTGGCCCGCGCGCGGGCGGTGGCCGGTGCCTGACCTGACCGCGCTCGTCGTCGACTTCGGCGGCGTGCTGACGACGTCGATGCGGGAGTCGTTCACGCAGTTCGTCCGCAACGAGGACGTGGACGGCGAGCACCTGCACTCGGTGCTCTTCGCCGACTACGGCGAGGGCACGCTCGTTCACGGCATCGAGACCGGGCGCGTGACGATGGAGGAGTTCGAGCGCGAGCTCGCCGCCAAGCTCAAGACCCGCGGCGGCAGCCCCGTGGCCGCGGAAGGCCTGGTACGCCGCATGTTCTCGGGCGCGGGTGCCGACAGCCGCATGCTCCGCGCCGTCGCCAAGGCGAGGGAGTCCGGCCTCAAGACCGGCCTGCTCTCCAACTCCTGGGGCAACCGGGAGTCGTACGAGTTCGACCACTTCGACACGCTCTTCGACGCCGTCGTGATCTCCGGAGAGGTCGGCCTGCGCAAGCCCGACCCCGCGATCTACGCGCTCGTCGCGCGCGACCTCGGCGTGCCGCCGGAGCAGTGCGTGTTCGTCGACGACATCGGCGCCAACGTCAGGGGTGCGGTCGAGGCCGGGATGGTCGGCGTCCACCACACCGACACCGACACGACGCTCCGTGAGCTGGCGGCGCTGTTCGGGGTCCCCTTCCGGTAGCAGCGTGCGTATCGTGGTGGCGATGGCGACGCAACGTACGGCGGCAGCGGCTGGTGACACGGCCGCGGCTCGTGCTGCCCGTAACGCAGTCGGTTCCGTGCGCGCCGAGGGTCTTGACCCTTCCGAGGACCTGCTGGATGACCTGGACGCCGCCGTCGAGGGGCGTCTCGCGCCTGATGCCGTCGTGCAGCGCGCGGTCGAACGGGCCCGTCGGACGCGAACCCGCGCGTAGGGCGGACAGATCGTGGGGGACCCGTACGTCGATCCGCTCACGGGCGTCCTCCGGAACCGGCTCGGGATCGCGGACGCCGACGAGCTCCGTGCTGCCGAGGCGGACGTCTCAGCGGCCGCGCTGTTCGAGTTGGAGGCCTCGTCGCACATCGGCGAGGGTCACTTCGACTTCGGGCACCTGCGCGCACTGCACGTCCACATCTTTGGTGAGATCTACGCCTGGGCAGGAAAGCCGCGAACGGTCGACATTGCGAAGGGCGCGTGGTTCTGTCTTGCTCGCAACATCGATGAGTTCGCGGCAAGTGTGTTCCGGGAGCTTGCCGCTGAGAACTACCTCGTGGGCTTGGATCGTGCTGAGCTCGTAAAGCGAGTCGCCGCGACTTACGGGCAGCTGAACGCGCTGCACCCGTTCCGCGAGGGGAACGGGCGTACTCAGCGCGCCTTCCTCACGAAGCTGGGACGCCTGGGCGGCTGGCGTCTTCGCTGGTCCGACCTTGACCGAGCGACGAACGACGAGGCCAGCCGCCGCAGCCTGGAGACGGGCGATGACAGCGCTCTCGTAGAAATGGTCGATACCCTGCTGGAGGAGGATCGCAAGCCGGCTGCGCGTACAGGGGCACGGCGCGTGGTCTTCGCGGTGTCCGACGTAGCCGCCGCTATCCCTGGAGGGCTTGAGCCGTTTCGTGCCGGCCCGCACCCGGCCGAGGCTCGATGTGCGGAGTGCCATGATGAGTACGCGCTCGTAGACGAACCGTCGGTCGTGCTCCTCCGCCCGCTGCCGCACCCAGAGCCGGGAATCTTGACCTACGCCCACGCCCGTTGCGGCAGATCGCGAGTTCTTCCTCGGCCGTCAGCGCGGGAGGTGCGGGCTTGGCGGGCCGCCCGTGAACGTGAGGGTGACGACGCCACCGGCCGCGCGATCCTTCTCGGGGCGCCCCTACGTGCGGCGTTCCTCTGGCGTCCGGATCATGCCTTCCTCGGACGAGCGGGGGATGACGTCATCGACCTCGTTCTGAGCAAAGGACTGCGCCTAGGGCTGCAGTTCGCGGCCAATCCCATGCCACCGGATGAGCGTACCCCCGGCTGGTCGGTGACCGTCGGCCTTTCCTCCCGTTCCGTCACCGTGACCGATCCTGAGGGAGTTCGAGCTTTCGCCGGTGCGCCCATGGACCTCCCGGCGGCATGGCTCGCCGCCATTGAGGTTTCTGGCGAGTGCGTCCTATACCTGGTTAGCCGTGGCGAGCTCGATGCTGCCGGTCTCAGCCTGGCAGGAGAACAGGGCCGTGTGCTCGTCGGCCTCGCCGCATGCACGGTCGGGCCGTAGGCGCGACCGTGCATCCCGCCGCGCGCGTGCGACGATCTGAGGTGTGACGGACAGGCTCTCCCCGCTCGACGTGTCGTTCCTCTACCTGGAGGGCGAGACGACACCGATGCACGTCGGCGGCGTCGTCATCCTCGAACCGCCTCCGGACGGCTTCGACTACGACCGTCTCGTCCAGATCATCACGGACCGCATCGCGCACGTGCCGCGCTTCCGGCAGAAGGTCAAGGAGGTGCCGGGCAGGCTCGGCAACCCCGTCTGGGTGGACGACCGCGACTTCGACGTGACGTACCACGTGCGCCGCTCGGCGCTGCCCAAGCCGGGCACCGAGGAGCAGCTCAAGGAGCTCACGGCGCGGGTGCAGTCACGACGCCTCGACCGGAGCCGCCCGCTCTGGGAGATCTACGTCGTCGAGGGCCTTGCCGACGGCCGGGTCGCGATCATCACGAAGACCCACCACGCGATGGTCGACGGCGTCGCCGCGGTCGACATCGGCGCGGTGATCCTCGACCTGACGCGCGAGCCGCGCGAGACGCCGCACGACGACTGGACGCCGGCGCCCGAGCCGTCGTCGGTCGCCCTCGTCGCGGACGCCGTGACGTCGGCCGTACGCAAGCCCGCCGAGCTGGTGTCGACGATGCGCGCCAACGCCGCCGACGTACGCCGCGTCGCCGGGCGCGCGACGTCGTTCGCCGGAGGATTGGCCGCGGCGGTGCGCACGACGGCGCGGTCCGCGCCCGACTCGCCGCTCAACGTCGACATCGGCGCGCAGCGCCGCTTCGGCATGGCGCGTACGGATCTCGACGACTACAAGCGCGTACGCAAGGAGCACGGCGGCACCGTCAACGACGTCGTCCTCGCGACCGTCGCGGGCGCGTTGCGTACGTGGCTGCTGACGCGTGGCGAGTCCGTCAACGGCCGCGTCGTCCGCGCCATGGTCCCTGTCAGCGTGCGCACCGAGGGTCAGGTCGGCGGCAACCGAGTCTCGTCGTACTTCGTGGACCTGCCCGTCGGCGAGCCGTCGCCGGTGGTGCGGCTGTCGCAGGTGTCGTACGCCATGTCCGCGCACAAGGACTCGGGCCAGTCGGTCGGCGCGGAGGCGCTGGTCGGGCTCGCGGGGTTCGTCGCGCCGACGCTGCACGCCATGGGCGCGCGGCTGGCGAGCACGATGACGCGGCGGCTGTTCAACCTCGTCGTCACCAACGTGCCCGGCCCGCAGCTCCCGTTGTACGCCGCCGGCGCCGAGATGCTCGAAGTCTTCCCCGTCGTGCCCATCGCGAAGGGGCAGGCGGTGAGCATCGGCCTGACGTCGTACAACGGCGGGGTCTTCTACGGCCTCAACGCCGACCGCGACGCCCTCCCCGACGTGGACGTGCTCGCGCAGTGCATCGAGGAGGCGCTCGCCGAGCTCGTGGAGACCGTGCGATGACGCGGCGCGGACTCGTCCTCGGCGCCGGGGGAGTGCTCGGCGCGTCGTGGACCATCGGCGCGCTGCACGCGCTCCAGGAGACGACCGGCTGGGACCCGCGCGAGGCCGAGGTCATCATCGGTACGTCCGCGGGGTCGGTGCTGGCGGCGTTCCTCGGCTCGGGCATCTCGGTCGGGCAGCTCCTCGACCACCAGCGCGGCATCACCCAGCCCGGCGACCCCGTCATCGAGTACGACGTCGACTCGACCGCCGCGCTCCCGCTCATGCCCAAGCTCGGGCTCGGCTCGGCGCGGCTGGTCGCCACCGTCGCGCGGCACCCGCGCAAGGTCACGCCGCTCGGCGCGCTCGCGGGCATCGCGCCGAAGGGGCGTACGTCGCTCGCCCCGGTCGGCGCGCTCGTCGAGGCCATCGCCCCGCGCGGCACCTGGGCGACGCACCCGCACACGTGGATCGTCGCGATGGACTACGACACGGGGAAGCGCGTGCCGTTCGGCCGCGAGGGGTCGCCGTCGGCCGGCTTGTCCGATGCCGTCATGGCATCGTGCGCGATCCCCGGCTGGTACGCGCCCGTCGAGATCGGCGGCCGGCGTTACGTCGACGGCGGCGCCTGCTCGCCGACGTCGGTCGACCTCGTCATCCCGCTGGGGCTGGACGAGGTGTTCGTGCTGTCGCCGATGACGTCGTTCGACTACGACAAGCCGACCTCCCGGCTCGGCAAGGTGGAGCGGCAGTTCCGCCGACTCGTGACGCGCCGCCTCATCAAGGAGGCCGTCAAGGTCAGGCACTCCGGCACCGCCGTCGTCATGCTCGGCCCCGGCACCGAGGACCTCGAGGCGATCGGCGCCAACCTCATGGACGCGCGGCGCCGTGACCGCGTCCTCGAGACGTCGCTGCGGACCAGCGCGGAGACGCTGCGCAAGCACTACCCCGGCTACGCCGCCGCCGGCTGATGCGTGTCTACGTCGGGCTGACGCGTTCGTTGCTGGCCGCCGCCCGCGCGTCGGGTTCGCTCGGCCCCGCGCCGCTGACGGCCTACGCCGTGACCCCGGCGCTGCGCGAGTCGTACGCCAGCGCCGACGCCGAGGAGCTGGAGTACGTCGCGCTCATGGCCGCCGCCGACGCGTGCCTGCCGCTGCTCGCGGCCGCGCCGGACGAGCCGCGGCGGCGCTACGTCGCGGCCTGCGAGGTGCCCGACGCGACACCTGACCCGGAGCCGGGACCTTCGGGTGTCGTCGTGGCTCAGCCGATCGCGTGGCGTGACGTCCAGGCGCTGCACGCCGACGACCCGGAGGCGGCGCCGACGATCGCGGCGGCCGCGGAGGCGTACGCCGCGGCGCTGGCCGGCGACGACGACGCGCGTTTCACCGTGGACGAGGCGGACGGCTGGGAGCTGATGTGGTTCGCCACCCAGGAGATCGACGACCTGCTGGCGCAGTAACCACGGCGACCTTCGCTCATTGACGGACGATTTGTACGCAATGTCCTGGAATTGGACGACAATCGCCCCCGGGGTCGCCCAGCGGCCTCGCGGCCACGGGACATCACAGGGGATCCCGTGCCGCCTTTACGGGGAGAGTCGAATGTCGATGTTCCAGAGCCCGGTACGTCTCGCGATCGCCGCGGCGGCGTTGAGCGCGGCGTCCATGGGTGCTCCGGCCCACGCCGACAGCACCGGGATGTTCAACCTGTCGGTCGGCAACTGCGGGTACCAGAGCCGGCAGGTCTGCTTCGGCTACGGCCAGGGCGTGCCGGTCGGGCTGGCGTCGCTCACTGTCGCGATCAGCTGCTCGGCCACCTCGCCGTTCGTCGTGGACCGGACCGGTGTCGGCTGCTACATCGTCGGCCACAATGACGGTCGGCAGTACCTGCACACCGGACCGTGGTTCACGGCAGGAAACGCCTCCACCACGACGAACGTAGGAACAGTTCCGTTCCAGGGATACTCGCTCTGCGTCGGCGCTGGTTACTCGACCTCGACGGGTGGTGGCCAGGCAGTGCAGGGCCACCGTTGCATGTAGCACTTTCACCGTACGGGGGTAAAGGATGAGGCGTCACCGACGAAGTCTCGGCGCCGCTCTTCTTATCGCCGCGTCGGTGCTCACCACGCCCGCCTGGGGGGCCGCATCGCCGGCCCCCCTCGCGGGCACGACAGTCGCGGCGGGGAGCCGCTCCGCCGTCGTCGCCGTTCGGCTGCCCCGTGCCGTCACCCTCGACGTCTTCGCCGACGTCACGATGCACGCGCCACGCGGTCGCATGTCCGCCCTCGTCCTCAAGAAGGACGGCGCCTGGAACGCGCCGTACGTCATGGTCGTCAATACCGGATACTGCGCGAAGAGCGGCTGTGTCACCGCGTTTCCGAACGGGAAGCTCGGTCACATCTGGGCCCCGGGAACCACCAACGGCACCTCTGGCGTGCTCCCGGCCGGCAACTACCGGCTGTACCTCGTCACCGACGGCGGGTCCGTCACCGTCACGCTCAAACTGCGCGGGCTGAGCGGTTCGCGTCGCATCACGCCGCGCACGCCCGCGCGCGCCTCGGTCTCGGCCCCGAGGCCCACCGTCGCCGAGCCCGCCGTGTCGCCGGCGTTGTTCGCCGGCGGCGGAACGCACCGGACGCCGGCATCCGGAGGCGTGAACGCCACGGCGGTATGGAAGGACGTGCCGGCGTTCGGTCCGCCCAGCGCGGTGGGGATGTGCGACTACGCCGGCCCGGCGCCCGCGGGGTCGCTCCCGGCCTACCAGCTGCCCTGTGCCGGCGGTAACGGTGACGTCCCGCCAGGCGTGCCGAGCCAGTTCTCCTCCGGGCCGACGACGACGCCGATCGGGCCGGGCCGGTTCCTCAGTGCGATCAACGCCGGCTACCTTCTCCCGCAAGGGACGCACTCCATCGGCGGCTACCACAACACCGCGGGTCCGGTGACGGCGGCGTACGTGCATCAGCTCTGGCTGGACTTCTGACGTACGCAGGCTTCTGTCACCGGCGCGCGACAGGAGCCGCCGGTCGGGCCGCGGAACACCCGTAGCACCGCGAGGAACGCACCCTCGCCGCGTTGTCCCACGTGAATGCCCCTCACACGCTACGGAGCCCCCCGCATGCGCCTGCGCGCCCTCGTCCTACCCCTGCTCACGGCGGCCGTCCTCGCCGTCGTACCCACCACGCCCGCCACCGCCGCCGCGCCCGACCCGGCCACGACGGGCAGCCACAGCGTGACGACGATCGAGTACGACGCCGGCACCACGCTGGTCACCGACCCCTCGACGCTGCTCACGTACCCCGAGCAGCTCGAAGGCGCGCTGTACGTCCCCAGCGGCCCCGGGCCGTTCCCCGTGCTGATGTTCCTGCACGGCCGCCACGGCACCTGCGTGTACGGCGGCATCCTCGAGTTCGTCGGCCCGCGCGCGACGTGCCCGGAGAGCCCCGCGACGAGCAACGTCGCGAGCTACCGCGGCTACGCGTACCTCGCCACCAACCTCGCGTCCCACGGCTACCTCGTCGCCTCGGTCAACGCGAACTCCATCAACTCCCTCGACTGGGCCGGCGACGCCGGTGCCGAGGAGCGCGCGCAGGTCCTCGCGCGCAGCCTCGACAAGCTCGGCGAGTGGAACACCACCGCCGGCCCGGGCGCGGTCGGCACCGCGCTCGTCGGCAAGGTCGACCTCTCCCGCATCGGCCTCATGGGCCACTCGCGCGGCGGCGAGGGCGTGGACCGCTTCATCGAGTACAACCGCACCCGCACCGACGGCCCGCGCTACACAGGCCTCAAGGCCGTGTTCGCGCTGGCGCCCACGGACTTCGGCGCCGAGGCGCCGACCGGTGTGCATTGGGCCGTGCTGCTCCCGCTCTGCGACGGCGACGTGTACGACCTGCAGGGCGCGCACGCGTACGACCGCGGCCGCTTCACCGACCCGGCGACGGCGTTCACCCGTGCGCAGTACACGGTGACCGGCACCAACCACAACTGGTTCAACACCGTCTGGACCGGCGACGACTACGCCGGCAGCGACCCCGCCTGCAACAAGGCCAACGCCAGCAGCGTCCGCCTCACCGACGCCGAGCAGCGCGACGTGGGCCTCGCGATCATGGCGTCGTTCTTCCGCCGCTGGGTGGGCGGGGAGACGGCGTTCGACGCGCTCGTGAAGGGCGCGGAGGCGCTGCCCGCGTCGGCCTGCCCGGGCGCGGCGACGACCTGCCCGACGCTGGTCCGTACGTCCTACCTCGCGCCCGCCGCGGACCGCGTCCTGCTCGCGCAGCCCGGCGTCGCCACGGTCAGCGCGACCGGCTTCGCCACCAACACCACGTGCACGCCGACCACCACCGGTACCGGCTGCCCGACCAACCCGACCCGCTCCATCGCCACGCAGCACACGCTCGGCTGGACGGCACCGGCGACGTTCTCGGCGGCCGTCCCCGCGACGAATGTGAGTGGCCTCGCGGCGCTGACGTTCCGCACCGGCGTCAACTACAACGACGTCCGCAACACCACCGCCGCGCAGGACCTCGACGTCGTCGTCCGCGACGCGACGGGCGCCACCGCGACGGTGAACGCCGCCGCGTACACCGCCGCCCTGCGCAAGCCGCCGGGCGGCGTGGACCGCGAGCTGATGCTCGACGGCGTCTGGATCCCGCTGTCGGCGTTCGCCGGGGTGGACCTCGCGAACGTCACCCAGGTCCAGCTCAAGACCCGCACCGCCAGCGGCTCGATCCAGCTCGCCGAGCTGGCTTTCCAGAAGTAACGCGGGGACGGCGTCCATGGGAAGATCCGGCCCATGGACGCCGTCACCTCCGTGCCCGTCCCGGCCAACGAGCCGGTCCGCCAGTACGCCCCCGGCAGCGCCGAGCGCGCCCGCCTGGAGGCCAAGCTCAAGGAGCTCGCCAGCGAGCCCGTCGAGCTGACGCAGACGATCGCCGGGCGGCAGCAGCTCGGTGGCGGCGAGCCGATCGACACCGTGCAGCCGCACCGGCACGCGCACGTGCTCGGCACGATGCGCAACGCCACCTCCGGCGACGTCAGCGAGGCGGTCGACGCCGCGAAGGACGCGCACCACGACTGGTCGCGGATGTCGTACGACGACCGCGCCGCGATCTTCCTCAAGGCCGCCGACCTGCTCGCGGGCCCGTGGCGCGACACCCTCAACGCCGCCACGATGCTCGGCCAGTCGAAGACCGCGATCCAGGCCGAGATCGACGCCGCCTGCGAGCTCATCGACTTCCTGCGGTTCAACGTCGCGTTCGGCCGGCAGATCCTCGCCGACCAGCCGCAGTCCTCGCCGGGCGTGTGGAACCGCCTCGAGTACCGGCCACTGGAGGGCTTCGTCCTCGCGATCACGCCGTTCAACTTCACGGCCATCGCCGCCAACATCCCCGCCGCGCCCGCTTTGATGGGCAACACCGTCGTCTGGAAGCCGAGCCCGACGCAGCAGCTCGCCGCGCACCTGACGATGCGGCTGTTCGAGGAGGCCGGGCTGCCCCCCGGCGTCATCAACCTCGTCACCGGCGACGGCACCGCGGTCTCCGAGGTCGCGCTGCCGCACCGCGACCTCGCGGGCATCCACTTCACAGGGTCCACCGCCACGTTCCAGCACCTGTGGCGCTCGGTCGGCGAGCGGATCGCCGGCTACCGCTCGTACCCGCGCCTCGTCGGCGAGACCGGCGGCAAGGACTTCGTCGTCGCGCACGCCTCCGCCGACCCGGCCGCGCTGCGTACGGCGCTGATCCGCGGCGCGTTCGAGTACCAGGGGCAGAAGTGCTCGGCCGCGAGCCGCGCCTACATCCCGCGCTCCCTCTGGGACGTCATCGGCGACGACCTCGTCGCCGAGGCCGAGAGCCTGACCCAGGGCGACGTCGGCGACTTCTCGAACTTCATGGGCGCGGTCATCGACCGGCGCGCGTTCGACAGGCTCAAGGGCGTCATCGACCGCGCCAAGGACGACAGCGGCCTCACGCTGCTGGCCGGCGGGACGTACGACGACAGCGAGGGCTACTTCATCCGCCCGACGATCTTCCGCTCCGACGACCGCGAGCACGAGATCTTCACGACGGAGTACTTCGGCCCGCTGCTCGGCGTCAACGTCTTCGACGACGGCGACTACGACGCGGTGCTCCGGCAGGCGGCCGACATCGCGCCGTACGCCCTCACCGGATCGATCTTCGCCAACGACCGGCAGGCCGTCGTCGAGGCGATGGACGTGCTCCGCTACTCGGCGGGCAACTTCTACGTCAACGACAAGCCGACCGGTGCCGTCGTGGGCCAGCAGCCGTTCGGCGGGGCGCGCGCCAGCGGCACCAACGACAAGGCGGGCTCGTACCTCAACCTCGTCCGCTGGGTCAGCCCGCGGACGATCAAGGAGACGTTCGTGCCGCCGACGGACTACCGCTACCCGCACATGGGGTGAACGCCGCTCACTGGCGGTAGCGACACGCCGCCGACGGCACCCGACAGGAACCTGTCCCCGACGGGACAGAGCCAGTCGGCCGTACCCCGTAGTCCCTTGTAGTCATTTGCGGTCCGAACCCCTGGACGAGCCTGTCGCGCGGCCTCAAATTCGGCACAGCACCGGCCATAACGGTCGGTCGTTCCGGAGGTGGCGATGTCCGCGACGATCACGAGCACCGAGACGCATCCGCACTGCGCGGAGATCCTCGGTGTCCTCGCCCAGATCGTGCACCTGGACGACGAGGGCCTGCGCCGCCTCGCGCTCGCGTGGCGTGACACCGCCGACGTCGCCCGCGCCCGCGACAAGGCGCTGCAGCCCGACACGCCGCTGATCCTCGAGGTGCTGGCGGCGTTCGACAGCCTCGCCGGCCTGTTCGCCGACGACCTGGCCGGCACCGCGCCGTACGTCACCCTCCCCGCCCCGACCACGGCGCTCGCGCTCAAGGCCGTGCGCGACGCGGTCGCGGCGGCGTACGCCCGCCCCGTCCTGACCGCGCAGGAGTACGCCGAGCTGTCCGCGCCGTGGCACTCGGTGTTCCCCGAGCGCCGCATGCAGATGCCGGACTTCGGCCCGCAGCACCACGAGGTGCTCGCGCTGCTGACGTCGATCCCCGGCCTCGCCTGCCACCGCCACGACCCCGAGGCCGCGAGCCTGCGCAACAACCTGCTGCTGCACGCCCGCGGCATCGAGCCCGAGGCGCACACGAACGCCGTCGAGTCGGCCTGGCAGGCGGCGGTCATCACCGGTCGCCGGCGGCTGTGGTTCCTGGCGTCGCGCAGCGCGCAGGAGTCGTACAACCGTGCCTGCGGCTCGTGCGCCCGCCACATGAACGACGACGACAAGGCCGTCCTCGCGATCTGCCTCGGCGTCGTCGCCGCGATGCTGGTCCGCGACGTCCTCGACAACGACAGCGCCGACACGCTGCTCGCACCCGTCGGCTCGCTCATGCCGCCCACCGCTGCCTAGTAGCCCTTGGCACACGGACTGGATGTTGACCGAGTGTGATCGTTCTGCGCTCCGGTGCGCAGCTCCACACCGATCGGGGTGCGATATGCGTCTTTTCCCCGCACGGCCCGCAACCCGGTTGCGGAGCTGACCGGGGGCGCGGTCACCGCGGGTGATCGCGGGCGGCGTTACGCCCTGACCGGTAGCCTGCGCCGCGTGGAGGAGCGCGAGCGCAGGTTCGGCGAAGAGGGCGGGCTGCTGTCGTACGGCAGCTACCTGAGGGTCGACGACCTCCTCGCGCAGCAGGTCCTCGCCAGCGACCCCCCGGCGCACGACGAGCTGCTGTTCATCACGATCCACCAGGTGTACGAGCTGTGGTTCAAGCAGCTCCTGCACGAGCTGTCCCACGCCCGCGACGGCATGCTGGCCGGGGAGACGTACGTCCCCCGCCACGCCCTCCAGCGCACCCACGTCATCGAACGCGTGCTCGTCGAGCAGGTCGCGGTCCTGGAGACGATGACGCCGCAGGACTTCCTCGCGTTCCGGTCGCTGCTCGCGCCGGCGAGCGGCTTCCAGTCGGTGCAGTTCAGGGAGATCGAGTTCCTGTCCGGGCGCCGCGACGCGGCTCTCGTGTCACGCCTCCAGCTGTCCGACGAGGAGCGCGAGCGCCTCGACCGGCGGCTCACCGAGCCGTCGCTGTGGGACGCGTACTGCGTCCTGCTGTCCAAGCGCGGGCTTGCCGTCGGCTTCGAGGACGAGCGGCGCGAGTCGCTGCTCGCGGTCGCGCGGGACAGGGAGTCGTACGGCGACCTCTGGGACGTCGCCGAGGCACTGGTGACGCACGACGAGCTCGTCGGGCAGTGGCGTTCACGGCACGTCGACATGGTCGAACGCCAGATCGGCATCAAGTCGGGGACCGGCGGCTCGACCGGCGCGCCGTACCTCCGGTCGCGCATCGGCGTGCGGTTCTTCCCCGAGCTGTGGGAATTGCGCTCCTATCTCTGAGGTTGCACCCGGCGCGCCCTGGTTGCCCGGCGCTCCCCGGCTCGTTACGCTGTGTCCTGTCGAGCCCGCCCAAGCTCCACCGGGCTCCTTCTCTCCCTCTTCTCGCGCCGATGGCGCGAGCCCCAGCCGCCCGGCAGCAGCCGACGGTGGCGCGGCGAGCCCCCGCCCGCAGCCCCGTCCGCCGATGCCCGCGGCAGCAGACCTCTCCCGCTCGTCAGCGGGGGATGCACCTCGTACGTGGCACCGAGCCACGCAGTGAGAGGAACGTCCTTGACCGACACCACCGAGGTCACTCCGGCCTCGACCCCTGCCGAGCCCACCGAGGCCAAGCCGCGCCGTGCGCGTGGCGGCGGCCTCGGCGCGATGCTGCTGCCCGAGCTGCAGCAGGTCGCCACCGGCCTCGGCATCAGCGCAGGCAAGATGAAGAAGGCCGAGCTGGTCGCCGCGATCCAGGCCGCCCAGGGCGGCGGCGGAGCGCCGCGCAGCAACGGCCACGCCGTCGCCGAGCGCCCCGCTGCCGAGCGTTCCGCCGAGACCGTTCAGGAGCGCGCGCCCGAGGCGCCGCGCATCACTGTCGACACGAGCGACCGGCCGGCCGAGCAGCGTACGGAGCGGACCGAGGCCCGTACCGACGCCCCCCGTACGGAGGGTGCCGAGGGCGGCGAGCAGCCGCGCCAGGACGGCCAGCGCGAGCCCCGGCACCGCGACCGCCAGCGCGGCGAGCGCCAGCGGGACGGCCAGCATCGTGACGGGCAGCAGCAGGGCGAGCGCCAGAACAACCAGGGCGACGGCCAGCAGAACCAGCAGAACCAGCAGAACCAGCAGGGCCAGCAGCGCGACCGCCAGCAGGGCGACAGCCAGCAGCAGGGCCAGCAGCGCCAGCGCGACCGCCAGCAGCAGGGCGGCGGTCAGCAGGGCGGCGGCCAGAACGACGACGAGTGGGGCAGCGCCGGCGGCCGCCGGCGTGGCCGGTTCCGCGAGCGCGGCCGTAACCGCAACCGCCAGGGCGGCCCCGGCCAGGGCTTCGTCAACGAGGCCGACCCGGTCATCCGCGAGGACGACGTCCTCGTGCCCGTCGCGGGCATCCTCGACATCCTCGACAGCTACGCGTTCGTCCGGACCAGCGGCTACCTGCCCGGGCCCAACGACGTCTACGTCTCGCTGTCGCAGGTACGCCGCCACGGCCTCCGCAAGGGCGACGCCATCACGGGCGCCGTACGCCAGCCGGCGGAGGGGGAGCGGCGCGAGAAGTTCAACGCGATGGTCCGCCTCGACACCGTCAACGGCACCGAGCCGGAGCAGGCGCGGCAGCGCGTCGAGTTCAACAAGCTGACGCCGCTGTACCCGCAGGAGCGGCTGCGCCTGGAGAACGACCCCACGCAGCTGACGACGCGGATCATCGACCTCATCGCGCCGATCGGCAAGGGCCAGCGCGGCCTCATCGTGTCGCCGCCGAAGGCCGGCAAGACGATGGTGCTGCAGGCCATCGCCAACGCCATCACGCGCAACAACCCCGAGGTCCACCTCATGGTCGTGCTCGTCGACGAGCGTCCTGAGGAGGTCACCGACATGCAGCGGTCGGTGAAGGGCGAGGTCATCGCCTCGACCTTCGACCGTCCGGCCGAGGACCACACGACCGTGGCCGAGCTGTCGATCGAGCGGGCCAAGCGCCTCGTCGAGCTCGGCCACGACGTCGTCGTGCTGCTCGACTCGATCACCCGGCTCGGGCGCGCGTACAACCTCGCCGCCCCCGCCTCCGGCCGCATCCTCTCGGGTGGTGTCGACTCGACCGCGCTCTACCCGCCGAAGCGGTTCTTCGGCGCCGCGCGCAACATCGAGCACGGCGGCTCCCTGACGATCCTCGCCACCGCCCTCGTCGAGACGGGCTCGCGGATGGACGAGGTCATCTTCGAGGAGTTCAAGGGCACCGGGAACATGGAGCTCAAGCTCGACCGCAAGCTCGCGGACAAGCGGATCTTCCCGGCCGTCGACGTCGACGCGTCGGGCACCCGCAAGGAAGAGCTGCTCATGTCCCGCGAGGAGCTCGCCATCACCTGGAAGCTCCGCCGCGTGCTCCACGCGCTGGAGATGGGCCAGGCGCTCGAGCTGCTCACCGAGAAGATGAAGCAGACCAAGAGCAACGTCGAGTTCCTCATGCAGATCCAGAAGACGACGGTCGGCCCCGGCGAGGACTAGCCGTACGACTTCCGCTCGACCCGACGACGGCCCGGCGCCGCACCTCGCGTGCGACCCGGGCCGTTGCGTTGTCCCGGGCCCGTTGCCCACGTTCTTTGAAGATCACCACGCGTGAGGCCGGCGTGCCGACTGCAAGGAACCGGCCCGAGCAGGTCCGATCCGAAAATCAGGTGCCCGTTGCGCGCCTTGGGAGCATCGGTCCTCGGGGGCCTGGCCGAGCTCGTTCTCTGAAGATCACGACGCTCGAGACCGGCGCGCCGACGGCAAGGAACGTTCCAACCCCCGCGGGACGCTAGGTGCCTTCCGGGAAGTAGGGATCGTCGGGCAGCAGGCCGAGGTCCGGCGTCGGCGCGACCGGCGGCACGATCGGGCCGAACGCGCCGTCGGAGTACACGCCCACGCCCCGCGCCTCGAACTCGCCCATCCGGTCGGGGTCCGGCGTGCTGTGCACGAACGTCACCGCCCCCGCCCGCCGCAGCGCCGCGTCGAACTCCGGCGTGTACCGCTGCCGGCCAGGAGCGTTGGCCGCCAGGGACTTCGAACGGTCGCGGAGGTTGAGCCACATCATCACGGCCGGGGTCCCGTGCTTGCGGACGAACGCCAGCACCTCGGGGTCGTCGAACTTCCCGCGCGACTGCGTGCGGTACAGCGCGAGGACGTAGTTCTGCACGGGGTAGTGCCTGCGCATCGCGGCGAGGTCGCGCTCGCCCTCGACGTGCGGCAGCATCCGCCGCGCCACGTGCGGGTCGATCGCGCGGCGCATCATCCACGTGACGATCTCGGCGTGCGACCACTTGGTGTCGAGGATGAAGTACACGTCCCGGTGCTTCGCGAGCAGCGCGATCAGGTCGTCGCCTGTGAGCAGCCGGTACTTGCCCATCCACTTGCGGTTCCTGACCTCGGCCAGCGTCGCGTCGCGGAAGTGCTTCTTCAGCCCGAGCCAGTGCTCGACGCGGTCGTGGGCGGCGATGACGTTGCCGTCGCGCAGCATGACGAGGTCGACCTCGAAGAGCCGGAAGCCCGCCGCGTGGCTGGCCTCGAACGCCTCCCGGGAGTTCGTGTAGACGTGCCCGTCGATGGGGCCCATGGCGTGGGCGACGTAGCCGTACGGCCGGTACGTCGTCCGCGTCAGCGCCGGCACGCGGTTGGGGACGGTGCGCGCCGACGACGACGCGAACTCCCGCTGTACGCCGCCCCGCCAGACCCGCCCGGTGTCCGGCCAGAACACGTCCGCGCGCCCGTCGGCGTCGAAGTCGCCCGCGACGGGCCGTGACACGGCCTTGGTCGACACGACCACCGACGAGAACGTCATCGCGCGACTGCCGTACCAGACGCGGTCGCCGGAGCCGCTGAGCAGCAGGTCGTCGACGAGGTCGCCGTCGTAGTCGCCGACCGCCACGCGGAACGACCCGCTGGCCGAGAACGGCACTCTGTGGGACACCCGCGCGACGGTGCCGTAGTCGACGTAGTCGGTGCGGTTGGCGGCGTACCAGAAGACGTCGTCGGTACGGTCGCCGTCGAAGTCGCCGACGTACGGCGTCCGCCCCGCCGGCGCGTCGGCCGTCACGGACGAGAAGACGCCGCGGGAGCCGGTGGCGTACCAGATCCGCTCGCGGCCCACCCAGAGCAGGTCGGTCCGCGTGTCGCCGTCGTAGTCGCCGGCCACGGGCACGCCGGTCCCCCCGCTGACCGCGTGGGAGGTGAAGCGGCGGGTCGCCTCGCCGTACCAGACCGCGTCGCGGCCGCCGCCGGGCGAGGCCCAGTAAACGTCGGCGCGGCCGTTGCCGTCGTAGTCGCCGACGACCGGTGTCGCGTCGGTCGAGGCGGACACGGAGACGCGCGTCATGCCGCGGTCGGCGCCGCCGAACCAGATCGCGTCGGGGCCGGTCACGCTGAAGTGGAAGACGTCGTCACGGCCGTCGCCGTCGTAGTCGCCGACGAGGTGCGTGAACGTCCCGACGAGAGGGACCTCCTCGACCGCGAACGACCCGTCCGGCTGCGCGAACATCAGCAGCTCGTGCGCGCCCCCGGCGCCGGGCCGGAACAGGTCCGTACGCCCGTCGCCGTCGAAGTCGCCCGCCAGCGCCTTGCGGTAGGCGGGAACAGGCGCGGCCGAGCCGACACCGGCCAGCGTCGTGCCCAGCACGGCCACCGCGACGGCGAGGGCGGCGCGGACGGTGGTCACACGTCCCCCTTCGTCGCTCGGAAGCACGGAACCTGCCCATGACGGCGTGTCCGCTGGTCGGTCTGCTGCGCGAAGCCTGGCCGACGACGATCCCCCGGACAAGGCAGGTTGCTCCGTTCGCCAGCCAGCGTAGTCACATCGTGCCAGGCCGAAATGCTCTCTCAGCGTCATGGCCTGGTCACGGATTGTCGGAAATCCTCGGACATGACTTCGGTGGCGGGAGGCACGTGGTGTTGTCCCGGTTTCGGCGCGCGGACGACGGGTCCGTCGCTGTTCTGGCGGCGGTGACGTTCCCCGTCGTCCTGCTCTGCGTCGCGCTGGCCCTCGCCGCCATGGTCTGGGCGTCCAGCGAGCACGAGACGCAGCGGGCGGCGGACGCGGCCGCCGTGCGCGCGGCCGCGACGGCGTTCCTCGGCACCGACTACCCGTACCAGCAGATCCCCGGCATCACGGACCCGGTGACGTACCCGAGCATCGAGGCGATCGCCGACCTGGCCGGCCAGGACGCGCCGGACAACCTCGACGAGTGCGGCACCGTCGGCCTGCCGCGCGTCGACCCGCTGCACGTGGACATCCCCGACCTCGGGATCGGCCTCGGTGGCTCCGTCGACGCCGCGGTCGGGATCGCCGACGCGCTCGACCTGCCCGTCGACTGCTCGCCCGTCGGCCCGTACGCCCCTCCGCCCGCGCTCGGCATGGCCGACCAGAGCCGCAACGTCGCCTGCGAGACCGCCCGCGAGGCCATGGCGCGCAGCGAGGCGCCGATGGGCAACAAGTTCTACAGCGGCACCGGCGACGCGCAGCCGTCGTGCCCCGACCGCATCAAGGTCAAGCTCGCCACCGGCAGCCCGCTCGTCGGCTTCGGGCAGTACGCCGCCGACTCCGCCACGGGCGCGCTCGACACGCAGTTCGTGCCGCAGCTGGCGTCGGTGCGGACGGCGCTGGCGGCGTTCGGCATCCGCCTCGACACGTCCCTGCCGAGCCTCATCTGCCCGGAGATCAGCGTCGGGATCGACCAGCCGGTACGCGAGCCGGTGTTCGACCGCGCGTCCGTCCCCAACGGCCGCGCCACCGCCCGCCGCGTCGTCAAGAACGCCGTCGTCGTGCCGGTGTTCGAGGGCCAGACCATCGCCGCTGCGGCCGGCGGCACCGTCACCGCCTCGGTCAACGGCGCCGGCGTCACCGTGTCCCAGGCGACCGGCGGCACCGTGACGATCCCGCCGCAGAACCTCAACGCGCTGCTCATCGACGCGCAGGCGGAGCTGCTGACGCTGCTCGAAGAGGTCGACGCGATCGCCGACGCCGCCGTCAAGGCCGCCGACGTCACCGTCGACCAGCTCAACGGCGTCTTCGAGGGCATCGACGTCCTCGGCACCCAGCCGCCGACCGCGCCGGGTGCCGAGCCGCTGGACAGCCTGCGCCTCACCAAGTGCCTGCGCGACACGCTGACCCAGGTGTACGACCCGCCGTCCGGCGACGCGCCGACCGCCGAGGAGGTCCTCGCCGACGCCGCCGAGACCGGCGAGCAGGTCGTCGTCGTCCAGGTCGGCGCCGTCGAGGCGGCGTGCACCGAGCCGGGCGCCATCCCGTACGTCACCGCCATCCCCGAGCCGACGCTGAGCCCGGCCTGCATCCGCGCCGCGACCGCGCCGCAGTACAACCCGCTCAACGGCCTGTACGAGGTGCCGTTCTTCGACGCGACGCCGGTGCTCGTGCAGGACATCGGCGAGCACAACTTCGCGGCGGTGCCGGTGCACGCGTCGCAGGCGGCGGGCGCGTTCCGCGCGGCTCTGGTGCGTGACGCGGACAACGAGCGGTACGACCCCGACGTCCGCCAGCCGAAGCCGACGCCGGTGTGCGACCTCACGGTCCCGCTCCCGACGCCGTCGACCGCCTGCGAGATCCTCGAGGTCACGCCGAGCCCGTCGCTGCCGGTCCCGACGCCCGAGCCGACGCTGCCCACCGTCGAGCCGACGTTGCCGACCGTCGAGCCGACGGTGCCCACGATCGAGCCGACGCTGCCGACCATCCAGCCGACGCTGCCCACGGTCTCGCCGACATGTCTCGTACCGCTCCTCTGCGGGGGTGGCTGATGAGGCGCGACGACCGTGGCGCCGCGTCCGCGGAGTTCGCGCTCGTCGTGCCGCTGTTCCTGCTGCTCGTGGGCATCGGCGCGTACTTCGCGTGGCAGGCGTACGCCGCCTCGCAGCTCGAACGCGCCGCGCAGCGCGCCGCCCGCCACGCCGCCGTACCGACGACCGAGGGCGCGTACGCGTACCGCCACTGCGACGTCGTCGACGTCGTGACCTCGCACCTCACGGCGATGTCGGTGGACGGCGCGAAGGTCGAGGTACGCGACGCCGACGCGACGCTGCCCGCCGTCTCCTGCCCGAGTGCCGACACCGCGGGCCGCCCGCGCGGCTACGTCCGCGTCCGCGTGGTCCACGAGCTGCGCAACCCGTTCTCCGAGGTCGTCGGCTTCATGCTGCGCAGGCCAGGCCCGCTCACCATCACGGCGAGCGGTGAGGCCCGCGTCGAGGACCCGACATGACGCGCGTACGCCGCGGCGACGACCGCGGGATCGCGGCGCTGGAGATGGGCATCCTCACCAGCGTCCTGCTGCTCGTGGCGTTCGGCGCGCTGCCGCTGTACTCGATGCTGCGCGCCTCGCAGGAGGTCTCGAAGAGCACCGCGGCGACCCTGCGCTACGCCACCTCCGTCGCGTCCAACGCCAGGCGCAACAGCGACGGCTCGCTGTCGCGGCGGCCGACGTTCGACGAGATCCAGCGCTTCGCGCGGGACGCGGCCGGCGACTCGTCGCTCGCCGTCACCGTGACCGTCTGCAAGGGCGCGACCTGCACCGAGATCGACGAGACCAGCGCCAACCGCGCGCGCCCGATCCCCGCCGCCGCCGGCGACGAGGTGACGCTGCGCGTCAGCAAGACCGTGGACCTCAGCGTCCTCGGCCGCGTCGCCAACGCTGCCGCCAATCTCACCGGGGGCGACTCCCCCTTCCCCGAGAACGACACGACCGTCGCGTCCACCGCCAGCGCGAGAGAAGAGTGAGCCGTGAAGAGCCGTAACAACCTGATGATCGTCGTCGGCGTCGTGCTGGCCGTGCTCGGAGCGGCGTTCGCCGTCCTGTACGTCCGCGGCGACGAGGTCGTGGCGACGGACACCCGCGCCGTCGTCGTCGTCACCAAGGCCGTCCCCGCGGGCACGCCGGTGAAGGACGTGGCGTTCGAGGTACGCCGCGTCGACACCAAGGCCGTCCCCGCGGACGCGCTGTCGTCGACCGCCGTCCTCAACGGGCAGGTGGCGCTGCACGCGCTGTCGCCCAACCAGGTCGTGACGAAGGCGATGTTCGGCGTGCAGGGCGCGCCGGCCACCGGCGGCGTCGTGCTGCCGAAGGGCAAGAAGGGCATCGGCGTCGAGCTGGCGTTCGCCCCCGGTGGCCTGCGCTACGTCGTCCCCGGCGACCGCATCGACATCGTCAAGTCGATCAAGAAGGGCGACAACGTCACCACCAGCGTCCTGCTCTCCGACATCCAGGTCATCGCGACGACGCCCGGCGCCGGCACCGGCGAGGCGACCACCGCGCAGGCCGGGCCGGGGACGCTGCACTTCCTCCTCGCCGTCGACGACGCCGAGGCGCTGAAGATCGTCAACGCCCAGCACTCGCAGCACGCGCTGTACTTCACGCTCGCCGCGACCGGAAAGGGTGCGGCGTGACCGATCCGCTCCACATCGTCGTCCTCGACCGGACCGACTCCCTCATCAGGGGGCTGGCCAAGGCGGTCGCGGCGCTGCCGGACGAGCCCGACGTGCAGGTGTTCACCAAGCCGGCGGAGGTCGCGGCGGCGTTCGCGGCGTACCCCGTCGCCGTGCTCGTCGTCGGCCCGAGCGAGCTCACCGCCGCCGGCATGCGCCGCGTCGCCAAGCTGCACCTCGAGCACCCCGAGACCGTCGTCGTCGTCGCGGGCAAGGTGGCGGAGCTGCCCGCGCCGCTGACGCTGGTCAAGGCCGGCGCGGCCGAGGTCATCAAGCTGCCGGCCGGTCCCGCGACGATCCGCCGCGCGCTGCAGTCGGCGCTGACGCAGTGGGAGGCGCGGCAGGTCGTCGTGGAGGCGGAGCCGGAGGAGGAGCCGGAGGCCGCGGCGTACGCGGAGCTCGAGCCGGAGACCGAGCCTGCGCTGCCGCCGGAGCCCGCCGTCACCATCACGGTGGCGAGCGCCACGGGCGGCTGCGGCAAGACGTTCCTCGCCTCGAACCTCGCCTACCTGCTCGCCGCCGGCACCGGCAAGCGGGTCGCGATGGTCGACCTCGACCTGCAGTTCGGCGAGGTCGTGTCGATGCTGCAGCTGCACCCGGCGCGCACGATCGTCGACCTCGACCCGGACGTGGAGGGCGCGGTCGAGGAGTGCATGACGCCGCACAAGGGCGGCTTCGACGTGCTCGCCGCGCCGCGCGACCCGATCGCCGCCGACAGCGTCACGCCGGACCGCGTCGCGGACATCCTGCTCGCCGTACGCCAGCGCTACGACTACCTCATCATCGACACCCCGCCGTCGTTGAACGAGGTCGTGCTGTCGTCGTTCGACATCTCCGAGCACCTCATCGTGCTGGCGACGCTCGACGTGCCGAGCGTCAACAACATGCGGGTGTTCCTCTCGACGCTCGACCGCCTCAAGATCCCGCACGACGGCCTGCACCTGGTCCTCAACAAGGCCGAGAAGAACGTCGGCTTCTCCGGCTCCGACGTCGAGCAGATCCTCGGCAGGCCGTGGGACCTCGTGCTGCCGTACGACCGCGAGGTCTCGCGCGCGGTCAACCTCGGCCTGCCCGTCACCGAGGCCGCGCCGGACACCGACGTCAGCCGCCAGCTCGTCGCCGGCATCTCGAAGATCCTGCCCGGCATCGAGGTGACGACGCCCGCGCCGCCGCCGCGCCGCGGGTTCTTCGCGCGCCTGTTCGCGGACCTCAAGCCCCGCCGCGTCGCCACCAGCGAGGAGAAGTAGATGAAGCTCTCCGACCGTCTCGCCGAGCTGGAGAAGACGCCGGCCAAGGAGCTGCCCGCGCAGCGCAGGGGACGCGCGGCGGCGGCGACGCAGCAGCGGCGTACGACGCGTCGTACGGCGGCGCCCGCGAAGCCCGCGAACGACTGGGAGTCGGCGAAGCGCACCGTACGCGAGGCCGTCATCTCCGACCTCGGCCCGCGCCTCGCGTCGGTCACCGACATCGACGCCGAGGTCGCGAAGGTCATGGACGCCGCGCTCGCGCGCGGCGTCGTCAAGGTCGCGAGCACCGAGCGCAAGCGGTTCGTCGCGGAGGTCGCGAGCGACATCCTCGGCTACGGCCCGCTCGACCCGCTGCTCTCCGACTCCTCCGTCGACGAGATCATGTGCAACGGCTACGACGACATCTACGTCGAGCGCCGCGGCAAGATCGAGAAGAGCGACGCGCGGTTCGCCGACGAGACGCAGTTCCGCCAGGTCATCGAGAAGATCGTCTCGGCGATCGGCCGCCGCGTGGACGAGGGCTCGCCGATGGTCGACGCGCGGCTGCCCGACGGCTCCCGCGTCAACGCGATCCTGCCGCCGCTGGCGATCCACGGGCCGGTGATGACGATCCGCAAGTTCGCGGAGCGGCCGTACACGATCACCGACCTCGTCGCGAACAACACGCTGACCATGGACGCCGGCGTCTTCCTCGAGGCCTGCGTCCGCGCGCGGCTCAACGTCCTCATCTCCGGCGGCACCGGCTCCGGCAAGACGACGATGCTCAACGTCGTCTCGTCGTTCATCCCGGAGTCCGAGCGGGTCATCACGATCGAGGACGCGGCCGAGCTGCAGCTGCAGCAGCCGCACGTCATCACCCTGGAGTCGCGGCCGCCGAACGCGGAAGGCCGGGGTGCGGTGACCATCCGCGACCTCGTCCGCAACGCGCTGCGCATGCGGCCCGACCGCATCATCGTCGGCGAGGTCCGCGGCGCAGAGGCGCTCGACATGCTGCAGGCCATGAACACGGGCCACGAGGGGTCGTTGACCACCGTCCACGCCAACTCCCCGCGCGACGTCGTGTCGCGGCTGGAGACCATGGTGCTGATGGCCGGCTTCGACCTGCCGGTCCGCGCGATCCGCGAGCAGATCGCCTCCGCCGTCGACCTCATCGTGCACACCGAACGCCTTGCCGACGGCTCGCGCAGGCTCACGGCGATCACCGAGGTGCAGGGCACCGAGGGCGATGTCGTGACGTTGCAGGACCTGTTCACGTACGAGCCCGGTCCCGCGGGATCCGAGGGCACCGGCGCCATGCGCGCCACCGGCCTCCGGCCGCGCAAGCTCGACCAGATCGGGCGCAGCGGCGTCGAGCTGCCGCCGCGGCTGTTCGCCCGCGTCGGACCGGCCGTGCCGGTCAAGGGGAGGAGGGGCTGATGCTTCCCGCGCTCCTGCTGGTGGCCTCCGGCGTCGTCTTCGTGACGTACGGCGTCGTGTCCGCGCGCGCTCTCTCGCGCCGTCGTCTCACCGAGATGCTCGAGTTCGAGCTGTCGAGTGACGGGCCGGCCAAGCCCGAGACGGTCTCGCTCTACGAGAAGGTCGCGCGCTGGACCGAGTCGCGCACCGAGAAGCTGCCGTGGTCGGAGCGGCAGACCGTACGCCTCGAACGCGCGCGGATCGCGTTGCGCCCCGCGGAGTTCCTGCTGCTCTGGGTCGGCGCGGGTGTCGCCGGTGCGGTCGTCGGCTTCGTGCTGATGGGCGTGCTCGGGCTGGTCGTGTTCGGGGTGCTCGGCGCCGCTCTGCCACCGCTCGTCGTCGCGCGCCGTACGTCGTCGTGGAAACGGAAGTTCGAGGCCCAGCTGCCCGACGTCCTCGACCTCGCGGCATCGTCCATGGAGGCGGGCCACTCGCTGCTCACCGCCCTGCAGCTCGTCGCCGAGGACGCCGACGAGCCGATGGGTACGGAGCTGCGCCGCGTCCTCGCCGAGACGCAGGTCGGGCGGCCACTGCTCGACGCGCTCGACGCGATGGCCGTGCGCCTCGACTGCGCCGACTTCACGTGGACCGTCGAGGGCGTACGCATCCAGCTCGAGGTCGGCGGCAGGCTCGCCGAGATGCTGCGCACGCTCGCGTCGTTCATGCGGGCGCGCGAGGAGGTGCGCCGCGAGCTGCGCGCGCTCATCGCCGAGGGCAAGCTGTCGGCGTACGTCCTCGGCGCGCTGCCGGTCCTCATGTTCCTGTTCATGCGGATGGCCGCGCCGTCGTACATCGCGACGCTCACGTCCACCGGCAGCGGCCGGCTCATGCTCGGCGTCGCGGCGCTGCTCATGGCCGGGGCCGGTGCCGTCATGGCCAAAATCGTCCGGTTGGAGTTCTGATGGTCGCCGTCGTCGCGGTGCTGTTCGGGGGCGGGATCTTCCTGCTGGCGTTCGGTGTCATGCAGACCGTCGCGGCCCGCGCGGGCGCGCCGTCGATCGCGTACCTGCGCAACGAGGCCGGCGACGAGGTCGACGAGTTCCGCGCGCGGCTCCGCGCGCCCCTGTCGGAGCGGCTCGCGTCCGGTCTCGGCGGCAGCCTCGCGGAGTTCATGCGGCGGCTCACGCCGACGTCGATCCGTACCGAGCTCGACCGGCGCATCCTGCTGGCCGGGCTCGAAGGCCGGCTCGACCCGACGCTCGTCTACCTCGGCAAGGCAGGCGCCTCGGGGCTCTTCGGGCTCGGCTTCGCCCTCACCCCGTCGGTGGTCGGCCTGCCGGCGTTCTGGGCCGTCCCCGGGCTCGTGCTCGGCGTGCTGTTCGGCTTCGTGTTCCCCGACCTGCTGCTGTCGCTGCGGGCCGACAAGCGCCAGGCCGACATCCGCCGCGCGCTGCCCGAGGCGCTCGACCTCATGGCCATCTCGGTGCAGGCCGGCGTCGGCCTCGAACAGGCCGTCGCCATCGTCACCGACCGCCTGCCGGGGCCGCTCGGGGAGGAGCTGTCGCGGTTCCTCCACGAGGTGCAGCTCGGCTTCTCGCGCCGCGAGGCGCTCATCTCGCTGCGCGAACGTACGTCGTGCCCGGAGCTGGCGACGTTCGTCCTCGCGCTGCTCCAGGCCGACGCGCTCGGCATCGCGATCGGCGAGGTGCTGAAGACGCAGGCGTCGGAGATCCGCGCCAAGCGGCGCCAGCTCGCCCGCGAGCGCGCCGCCAAGGCCCCGGTCAGGCTGCTGTTCCCGTTGATCTTCGGCATCCTGCCCGCGCTGTTCGTCGTGATCGTCGGACCGGGCGCGATCC
>DATMES010000070.1 GCA_035556555.1 Frankiaceae bacterium | reverse complement strand
GCCCACTCCCGCCGCGCCACCCCCGGCCCGCTCGTTCTTTGAAGATCATCACGCTCGAGACCGGTGCCTGGGCTCCAGAGAACGAGCGCGGCCGGTGCCACGAGACGGCGCGACGCGCCGCCCCGTTCGCGCGACTTTGAGGCGTACGGGCACCTCCCCTAGACTCCGCTAGCAAGAGGCAGCACCTCGCGCGCCTCCAATCCGCGTACGTACGCTCCCAGGCTCGCCCGCCCGGGCATCGTGCCGCGCGCGGAACGCCCGCAGTGCCGTCAAGGAGGACCGCAGCATGAACTTCCTCGCCTCAGGGGGCGGGACGATCCCGAGCATCGTGGGTGGCGACAAGACGCTGCTGCTCATCGTGTTCGCAACCTCGTTCCTGGCTCTCGCGGTGGCGTACTACCTCTCCCGTGAGGTGCTCGCCGCGAGCCAGGGCAGCGCCAAGATGCAGGAGATCGCGAAGGCCATCCAGGAAGGCGCGGCGGCGTACCTCGCGCGGCAGTTCCGGACGCTGGCGCTGTTCGTGGCGCTGACGTTCGTCGTGCTGTTCGCGCTGCCCGGCAGCGCCGAGGTCCGCATCGGGCGCTCGGTCTTCTTCGTCGTGGGCGCCGCGCTGTCGGCCATCACCGGCTACGCCGGCATGGGCCTCGCCGTCCGCGGCAACGTCCGTGTCGCCGCGGCCGCGCAGGAGGCGGGCCTCAAGCGCGCGCTGCGCATCGCGTTCCGCACGGGTGGCGTCGCCGGCATGTTCACCGTCGGCCTCGGCCTCCTCGGCGCGACGATCGTCCTCCTCATCTACGACGTGGAGGCGCCCAACGTCCTCGTCGGCTTCGGCTTCGGCGGCGCGCTGCTCGCGATGTTCATGCGCGTCGGCGGCGGCATCTTCACGAAGGCCGCCGACGTCGGCGCCGACCTCGTCGGCAAGGTCGAGCAGAACATCCCCGAGGACGACCCCCGCAACGCCGCCACCATCGCCGACAACGTCGGCGACAACGTCGGCGACTGCGCGGGCATGGCCGCCGACCTCTTCGAGTCGTACGAGGTCACGCTCGTCGCGGCGCTGATCCTCGGCAACGCGGCGTTCGGCATCAAGGGCGTCATCTTCCCGCTGCTCGTCCGCGGCATCGGCGTGCTCACGTCGATCCTCGGCATCTTCGCGGTGTCGCCGCGCGACTCCGACCGCAACGGCATGAAGGCCATCAACCGCGGCTTCTTCATCTCCGCCGCCGTGTCGGCGGTGCTCGTGGGGATCACGGCGTACGCGTACCTGCCGGCGTCGTTCGAGGAGTTCGAGGGGGTGTCCGAGGCCATCAACGGCTTCGACGGCAACCCGCGGATCATCGCCATCGTCGCGACGATCATCGGCCTCGTCCTCGCGTCGGTCATCCAGGTGCTCACCGAGTACTTCACGGCGACCGAGCGCAAGCCCGTCCAGGACATCGCGAAGTCCTCGCTCACCGGCCCCGCCACGACGATCCTGTCGGGCATCTCGGTCGGCCTCGAGTCGGCCGTCTACTCGGCGCTCGTCCTCGGCGCGGCGATCTTCGGGTCGTACCTCCTGGGCAACGGCTCCGAGCAGGTCGCCCTCTACGCCATCGCGCTCACCGGCATGGGCATGCTGACCACCGTCGGTGTCATCGTGTCGATGGACACGTACGGCCCGGTCTCCGACAACGCGCACGGCATCGCCGAGATGTCGGGCGGCCTGGGCGAGGAGGCCGACGAGATCATGGCCGGCCTCGACGCCGTCGGTAACACCACCAAGGCCATCACCAAGGGCATGGCGATCGCGACCGCGGTGCTCGCGGCGACGTCGCTGTTCGGGTCGTTCCGCGAGGCGGTCGTGTTCGCGCTGCACGAGGCGCTGGACGTCCCGCTGAACCTGCCACTGCCCGCAGGCAGGGAGTTCTCGCTGTCGATCGACAAGCCCGAGGTGCTGGTCGGCCTCGTCGTCGGCGCCGCGGTGACGTTCCTCTTCTCCGCGCTCGCCATCAACGCCGTGTCCCGCGCGGCCGGCCGGGTCGTCTACGAGGTGCGCCGCCAGTTCCGCGAGCACCCCGGGATCATGGACTACTCGGAGAAGCCCGACTACGCGGCCGTCGTCGACATCTGCACCCGCGACTCGCTGCGCGAGCTGATGACGCCGGGCCTCCTCGCGATCCTCGCTCCCGTCGCCATCGGCTTCGGCCTCGGCTACGGGCCGCTGGGCGCGTACCTCGCGGGCGCCATCGCCGCCGGCCAGCTCATGGCGGTCTTCCTCTCCAACGCCGGTGGCGCGTGGGACAACGCGAAGAAGCTCGTCGAGGAGGGCGTCTACGGCGGCAAGGGCTCCGAGGCGCACAAGGCGACCGTCATCGGCGACACCGTCGGCGACCCGTTCAAGGACACCGCCGGTCCCGCGCTGAACCCGCTCATCAAGGTCATGAACCTCGTGGCCGTGCTCATCGCGCCGACCGTCGTGAAGTTCTCGATCGGCGACGACAAGAACACCGGTATCCGCCTCACCGTCGCGCTGGTCTCGGCCGCCGTGATCGCGGGCGCGGTCGTGTACTCGAAGAAGCGCACCGTCGCCTCGGCGACGGAGATCCAGCTCGACCCGAACGACCCCGTCGGCTTCAAGTAGGCCGTACGGCATCACGTCAGGAAGGCCCGCCCCGGGAACGTCCGGGGCGGGCCTTCTTGTGCTAGAACGCGAGTCACAGGTTCGCGCGGCTTGGGGTGACGGGGGAGCGATGACGCTGGATCCGGGCTGGCTGCTGTCGACGATCTCGCAGTCGTCAGCAGCGCTCGTCGGCATCCTCGGGGGCTTCCTCGTCGTCCGGTCGACGACACTGCACCACACGACGTTCGAGCGCGAGGACGCCCTGCACGACGCGACCGCGCATCTGACCCGATGTGACAGCAGGCTGACCCTGCGCGAGCAGTCGCTTCGCGAGGCGGAGGCCTCTCTCTTCGTCGAGCAGCGGCTGGAGATGATCGTGCGCCGCGGCGGGCGGATCTCTCCCGAGGCACTCGGCTGCTCCCCGCGCGACGACCAGTACGCGGAGGTCAAGGAACGCCTGCTCGCGATGAACGGCGTCGTGGTCCGCGCCTTCGAGATCATCCGCCCGAAGATGGTCGGGGACCGGTTCTCCGCCGAGTGGTCCGATGCGAGGATCGGCTACGACATCACCGTCCACCGAAGCGAAGACCCGATCTACGAGATCGTCTACCACCACCTCCGGCGAAACCGGCTCGCTCTGCTCCGAGCGCGACGTGCGCGGGAGGGGCTGGCGTCCTTGCCGCTTCGTACGCCGCCGGGGGCGGGCGACCTGTACGGGCAACGCAAGCGGGCAGCGCAGGAACGTGTCGAGACACTGCGTCGTGAGGTCGGAGCAGCCCGCTCCAAGGTTGCGGAGGCGGACGACGATCGCACTCGCGCCGCCGAAGCGCTTCAGCGGGTCAAGGCACCCCCGGACATCGCTCGCACGTTGTGGACCCTGTGTGGTCTCACCGCTGTGGCGGTCCTCGGCCCGGTCGTCGTCCTGGCTCTCGGAACTGCTGGGACGCCCGTGCGTCTCATCGTGACAGCGCTGTTCGCCGGCGGCCTCTACGCCGTGCTCTCCGCCCTCTCGCGGCTTGCTCGCGGACGGCCTCTGATCACGCTGTCCAAGAAAGGAAAGGACTCGACCGAGTGACGATCAGCACCCGAACTTCCCGAACCGGTCTCCTGAACCCGGGCGCGTACGCTACAACCGTGTCCAACGCAATCGAGGGGGGCCTCAAGACCATGGTGGCAGGAGCCGAATCTCAGAGTGCCGCCGCCGCTCGGCGAGAGCAGTACGTCAGCGCTCCCGCTGGAATCGCGACTGCCTCGACGTGTGTTGGACAAGTAGACACGCGAGGGAGGAGGTCCCAGTGACGAAGTATCTGGTTCGGGCCACTCTCGAGTACATCCCCGGAGCCGAGGGCTCCTACGAGGAGTTCGTCGATCGCTTCGAGGACGAGCTCGACGCTCTCAACGCCCATCCCAACCTCGCGGGCTCGGACTCGTCCTGCAACCTCATCACCTGCGCCGTGCAGGTCGAGGACGCCGCGTCGGCCCTTGACGCCGTTCTGATCGGAACGACGACCATGCGCACCGCGGCGCACGCCGCAGAGGCTTCGACGCACGAGTGGCCGGGCCCCGATGACTGGCCTGACTGGCTCCATCAGAAGGCCATCGAGGCCCACGAGATCACCGAGTCGACCGGACAGTCCGAGACGGATCCGGAACTGATCACGATCTGACCGCGGCTCCCCGCGTCTAGGCTGTGTTGGTGAGTTCCGGTCAGCTGTCGTTCTTCTCCGCGGGCGCCAGGCCCGCGGCTGTCGACGACCTCGAAGGGCTGCTGTGCGGCCCCGGCCAGGTCGTACGGCAGCACGACACTGCCCGCGTCTCGGTCATCGTCCGCGAGGAGTGGCGGGTCGAGGCGTTGCAGAACGCTCTCGCCGCGCTCGGCCTCGACGGCGGCTCCGCGGAGGCGCACGAGGAGGGCGGGACCGTCGTGCGCACGCCGTTCGACCCACGTCTCGTCACCCTCGCCGAGCGCTGGTCGGGCGCCGGCGCCAAGCGCGCGCCGGCCGACCTCACGCTCGACGGCCCGCGGCTGCGCTGGTGGGCGGTCGCGGCCGGCCACGACGACCCCCAGGGGTACGTCCTGCGCCTGGGCCTGCAGGACGAGGCGGTCTGGCCGGCGGTCGGCGCCGCGCTCGTCCGCGCCGGGCTCCCCGCCGCGCAGATCGGCCCGCGCGCCGACGGCCCCGCGTACCGCATCAACGGCCGCCGCCGCCTCGACCGGCTCCGCGAGCTCGTCGGCGACCGCCCGCCCGGCGTTCCCGAAGCCGCCTGGCTGTAGGCAAAAGAAACGGCCCCCTCGCGGGGGCCGTCGGACCAGCGGGACTACCGCTGGCGTGGTGTATCCAGATTATCCTGTCCCGCCATGCAAGACAACGGGGGCATGACCAGCGCGAACGCTGTGCGCGTCATGGTCTACGTCGACGGGTTCAACCTCTACAACGGCCTCGAGGAGCTGCGCGGCCATCGCTACCTGTGGCTCGACCTCCAGGCGGTGGCCGAGACGGTCGTCAGGCCCGGCCAGGTGCTCGTCGGCGTCCGCTACTTCACCGCACGCGTCCGCAGCGACCCACCCGCCGAGCAGCGGCAGGCGGCATACCTGACCGCTCTCGGCACCCGTCCGCTGGTCGAGGTCGTCGAGGGGCGCTTCCAGCAGAAGCGGCGGACCTGCCGCACGTGCGGGGCGCGCTGGACGACGTACGAGGAGAAGGAGACCGACGTCAGCATCGCGGTCGCGCTGGTGGAGGACGGCGCCAACGACGCGTTCGACGTCGCGCTCGTCCTGTCCGCGGACAGCGACCTGTGCCCCGGCGTCCGGGCGCTGAAGCGGCTGTGTCCGGAGAAGCGGGTCGTCGCGGTGTTCCCTCCGAAGCGCCGTTCGGACGACCTGCGATCGGCTGCCGACGCGACGTTCACGCTGGGCGAGGCGAACGTCCGCAGGTCGCTCCTGCCGCGGACGGTCCAGGCCGGGCGGATCACGCTGACTCGCCCGGCGAAGTGGTCGTGAGTTGACGCGGCGCTCGCGCCGTGACCACACTCCGCCCGAATCCCCCTGCTCCGTTCGACCCTTGGAGAAGCGTGCCCGCGAAGCGTCCGTTGGTCATCGTCGAGTCGCCCGCGAAGGCGAAGACGATCGCCGGCTTCCTCGGCAACGACTTCGTCGTCGAGTCGTCGATCGGCCACATCCGCGACCTGCCGCGCAACGCCGCCGACGTCCCCGCCGCCTACAAGGGCACGCCGTGGGCGCGCCTCGGCGTCGACGTCGAGAACGACTTCAAGCCGCTCTACGTCGTCTCCGCCGAGAAGCGCGACCAGGTCCGCAAGCTCAAGGCGCTCCTCAAGGACGCCTCCGAGCTCTACCTCGCGACGGACGAGGACCGCGAGGGCGAGTCCATCGCGTGGCACCTGCGTGAGGTGCTGTCGCCGCCCGACGGCATGCCCGTACGCCGCATGGTCTTCCACGAGATCACCCGCGGCGCGATCGAGCGCGCGGTCGAGGAGTGCCGCGACATCGACCAGCACCTGGTCGACGCGCAGGAGGTACGCCGCATCCTCGACCGCCTCTACGGCTACGAGGTGTCGCCGGTCCTCTGGAAGAAGGTCATGCCGAAGCTCTCGGCGGGCCGCGTCCAGTCGGTCGCCTGCCGGATCATCGTGGAGCGCGAACGCGCCCGCATGCGCTTCAACACGGCCGGCTACTGGGACCTCGAGGGGACGTTCGACAAGGACGGCCAGGCGTTCACCGCGACGCTCGTCGCGCTCGACGGCAAGCGGCTCGCGACGGGCAAGGACTTCGACGAGAACGGCGCCCTGACGAAGGACGTCGTCGTCATGGACGAGCCCGCCGCCCGCGCGCTGGTCGAGCGCGCCACGGGCAGGTCCTATGACGTACGCAGCGTCGAGGAGAAGCCGTTCCGCCGCTCGCCGTACGCGCCGTTCATGACGTCGACGCTGCAGCAGGAGGCGGGCCGCAAGCTCCGCTTCTCGAGCCAGCGCACGATGCAGGTCGCGCAGCGCCTGTACGAGAACGGCTACATCACCTACATGCGCACCGACTCGACGAACCTGTCGGAGACGGCGCTGACGGCGGCGCGCGACCAGGCGCGGGAGCTCTACGGCGCGGCGTACGTTCCCGACAAGCCGCGCGTCTACGTCAAGAAGGTCAAGAACGCGCAGGAGGCGCACGAGGCGATCCGCCCCGCGGGCGACACGTTCCGCACGCCGGACGACGTCGCGCGCGAGCTGTCCGGAGACGAGCTGCGGCTGTACGACCTCGTGTGGAAGCGCACGGTCGCCTCGCAGATGGCCGACGCGACCGGGCTCTCCCTCCAGGTACGCCTCGGCACGCGCACGGACAGCGAGGACGTCGAGTTCGCGGCGTCCGGCAAGGCGATCACGTTCCCCGGCTTCATGCGGGCGTACGTCGAGGGCGCCGACGACCCCGAGGCCGAGCTGGAGGACCGCGAGGTACGCCTGCCCGCGCTGGCCCAGGGCGAGAAAGTCGCCACCGCCGGCATCGAGGCCAAGGGCCACACGACGCAGCCGCCCGCGCGCTACACCGAGGCGAGCCTCGTCAAGGCGCTGGAGGAGCTGGGCGTCGGGAGGCCTAGCACGTACGCCTCGATCATCGGCACGATCCAGGACCGCGGGTACGTCTGGAAGAAGGGCACCGCGCTGGTGCCGTCGTTCACGGCGTTCGCCGTCGTGGGCCTGCTGGAGCAGCACTTCGGGCGGCTCGTCGACTACCGCTTCACCGCGGCGATGGAGGACGACCTCGACGAGATCGCGACCGGCTCCGAGGACCCGGTCGCGTGGCTGCGGCACTTCTACGAGGGCAACGGCGAGCCCGGCCTGCACCGCCTCGTCTCCGAGCACCTCGGCGACATCGACGCGCGCGAGGTCAACTCCATCCCGATCGGCAAGGACGCCGGCGGCGTCGAGGTCGTCGTGCGCGTCGGCAGGTACGGCCCGTACCTCCAGCGCGGCGAGGACCGCGCGTCGGTGCCCGAGGACCTGCCGCCCGACGAGCTCACGGTCGAGAAGGCCGAGGAGCTGCTGTCCGCGCCGTCGGGCGACCGGGTGCTCGGCGTCGAGCCGGGGTCGGGCTTCGAGGTCGTCGCGAAGGCGGGCCGCTACGGCCCGTACGTCACGACCGTGCCCGCCGAGGGGTCCAAGGAGGCGGCGAGGACCGCGAGCCTGTTCAAGGACATGGACCTCGACACGATCGACCTCGACACCGCGCTGCGGCTGCTGACGCTGCCGCGCACCCTCGGCAACGACCCCGCCGACGGCGAGGAGATCGTCGCCAACAACGGCCGCTACGGCCCGTACGTCAAGAAGGGCTCCGACTTCCGCAACATCACCTCGGAGGAGCAGCTCTTCACGATCACGCTCGACGAGGCGGTGGCGATCTTCGCCCAGCCGAAGCAGCGCCGCGGCCAGCGCGAGGCCGCGCCGCCGCTGAAGCAGCTCGGCAACGACCCCGTCTCCGGCAAGCCGATGGTCGTGAAGGAGGGACGTTTCGGCCCCTACGTCACCGACGGCGAGACCAACGCGTCGCTCCGCAAGGACGACGACATCGAGACGCTCACCGACGAACGCGCCGCCGAGCTGCTCTCCGACCGCCGCGCCCGCGGCCCCGCGCCGAAGAAGCGCACCGCCCGCAAGGCGCCCGCCAAGAAGGCCCCCGCCAAGAAGGCCGCCGCGAAGAAGAAGGCGTAGCAACCCCCGGAACGCGCGGTGCCCGTCGCGCGTTCTCTGAAGATCACCACGCGTGGGACCGGTGCGCGGACTGCAAGGAACGAGCGGGGGGCCCCGGGCGCGCATCGGCGGCGCGGCTAGAGTTTTGACCAGTACGTCCGCCGACACCCGGAGCAACCCATCACCAGTTCGTCCGAGCCGGTCAAGCCCGTCTTGACCGAGCTGGCCGCCGCGCAGCTGCCCGCTCCCGAGGAGCTGCGCAACGTCCTGGCGTACACCAGCTTCCGCAGGCTCTGGATGGCGCTGAGCCTGTCCAGCCTCGGCGACTGGCTCGGCCTGCTCGCGACGACGGCCCTGGCGAACGAGCTGGCCGGCGGCGGGCCCGCCGGACGCAAGGCGAGCTTCGCGATCGGCGGCGTCCTGATCTTCCGGCTGCTGCCGGCGGTGGTGCTGGGGCCGTTCGCCGGGGCGTTCGCCGACCGGTTCGACCGGCGGAAGACGATGGTCGTCTGCGACCTCCTGCGGTTCGCGGTCTTCGCCTCGATCCCGCTGGTGCGCAACGTCCCGTACCTGCTGCTCGCGTCGTTCGTCGTCGAGGCGATCAGCCTGTTCTGGATCCCGGCGAAGGAGGCGTCGGTACCCAACCTGCTGCCGCCCGCCAAGCTCGAGGCGGCCAACCAGATCAGCCTCATCACGACGTACGGCACCGCGCCGCTCGCCGCCGCGGTGTTCGCCGGACTCGCCGTGCTGTCCAACGCGCTCGGCGCGGGCGTGGCGTTCTTCAAGACCAACCCCGTCGACCTCGCGCTGTACTTCGACGCCTCGACGTTCCTGTTCTCCGCGCTGACGGTCTACCGGCTCAAGGAGATCAAGGGCGCGCGCAAGAACCGCCCCGACGAGGAGGTGCCGGCGCGCGGCGTGTTCGGCGACATCGCCGACGGGTGGAAGTTCGTCGCGTCCTCGCCGCTGATCCGCGGCCTCGTCGTCGGCATCCTCGGCGCGTTCGCCGCGGGGGGCACGGCGATCGCGCTCGGCCTGCAGTTCGTCGGCGTGCTGGGCGGCGGCGACGCGGCGTACGGCATGCTCTTCGGCGCGATCTTCACCGGTCTCGCGGTCGGCATGGCAGCCGGGCCTCGGCTGCTCGGCAACGTCACCCGCACCCGCCTCTTCGGCCTCGCGATCATCGCGGCGGGGGCGTCCCTGTCGGTGATGGCGCTGCTGCCCAACCTGATCCTCGCGCTGTTCGCGACGGTCGCCGTGGGCGCGTGCGCTGGCATCGCGTGGATCGTCGGGTACACGCTGCTCGGCCTCGAGGTCGAGGACGACAAGCGCGGCCGTACGTTCGCCACGGTCCAGTCGCTCGTCCGCGTCGACCTGCTGCTCGTGCTCGCCCTGGCGCCGGTCACCGCGGGCCTCATCGGCGACCATCAGATCGGGCTGTTCCGGGTCCACATCCGCTCCGACGGCGTCACGATCACGCTCTTCCTCGCCGGGCTCATCGCGGTGGCGGTCGGCGTGCTGTCGTACCGGCAGATGGACGACGGCGAGATCCCGCTCTGGCGCGAGCTGGCGCGGTCGATGCCGTGGGCGCACCAGGCGCGGCTGCACGGCGTCCTCATCGCGTTCGAGGGCGGCGAGGGCGCGGGCAAGTCGACGCAGGCCGCGCTGCTCGCCGAGTGGCTGCGGGAGCGGCGCGACGACGTGGTGGTGACGTTCGAGCCCGGGGCGACGAAGGCCGGCGCCGCGATCCGCAAGGTGCTGCTCTCGCCCGCGCACGGCGAGCTGACGCCGCGGGCCGAGGCGATGCTGTACGCCGCCGACCGCGCCGACCACGTGGAGACCGTCATCCGCCCGGCACTGGCGCGCGGCGCCGTCGTCGTCACCGACCGCTACGTCGACTCCTCCCTCGCCTACCAGGGCGGTGGCCGCGCGCTGCCGATGGCGGAGGTCCGCAGGCTGTCGCAGTGGGCGACATGCGGCATCCGCCCCGACCTCACCGTGCTGCTCGACCTCGACCCGCGGATCGGCCTCGAACGCGCCGGCGGCAAGCCCGACCGCATGGAGGCCGAGTCGCTGGCGTTCCACGAACGCGTCCGTACGGCGTTCCGCGAGCTCGCCCACCACGGCCGTTCCCGCTACGTCGTCATCGACGCGTCGCGCTCGCCGGAGGACATCGCGGCGGACGTCCGCGCGCAGGTCGAGCGCCGTCTCGGCTCCGCGCTCGACGCGCCCGTCCCGCAACGCGAGCCGGTGACGACGTGAGCCATCCCCACGACGCCGCTCGCTGCGCTCGCGCCGCCGCGGGGACCCCGGCATGAGCGTGTTCGAACGGCTCACCGGCCAGCGCGACGTCGTCGCGTCGCTGACGGCCGCCGTGGCCGGTGACGGGATGACGCACGCGTGGCTGTTCACAGGGCCGCCGGGGTCTGGCAGGTCGGTCGCCGCGCGGGCGTTCGCGGCGGCACTGCTCTGCGACGACGGCGGCTGCGACGCCTGCCCCTCGTGCCGCCAGGTGGACGTCCGTACGCACCCCAACCTCGTCGTCGTCGAGCCCGCCGGGCTGTCGATCTCGGTCGACGAGGCGCGCCGCGTCGTGCGCGCGGCGTCGATGTCGGCGACGGGAGGGCGTACCCACGTCATCGTCGTGGAGGACGCCGACCGGCTCACCGAGGCCGCCGCCAACGCCTGGCTGAAGGCGATCGAGGAGCCGGCCGAGGGGACGGTGTTCCTGCTCTGCGCGCCGAGCCCGGAGGACCTGCCGCCGACGATCCGTTCGCGCTGCCGGCTCGTGACGCTGCGGCTGCCGACCGCCGACGACGTCGCCACCGTGCTCGAACGCGCCGGCAGCGAGCCCGCCACCGCCCGCTGGGCCGCGGCCGCGTCACAGGGCCACGTGGGCCGCGCGCGGGCGCTGGCGACCGACGCGGCGGCGCGGGCCCAGCGCGAGGAGGCACTCAAGCTGCCGGGACGGCTGGCGACCGTGGGGGAGTGCATCGCCGCCGCCGCCGACCTCGTGGAGGCCGCGGACGACGAGGCTGGGCGGCGTACGAAGGCGGTCGCGGCGGCGGAGACGGAGTCGTTCGTCGAGACCGTGGGCAAGGGGCGCGGGACCGCGGGTCTCTACAGCGACCTCGCGAAGAAGCAGCGCTCACGTGAGACCCGCGCCCGCCGCGACTCGCTGGACCGCGCGCTGGTGGACCTCGTCGCGTGGTACCGCGACGTGCTCACCGTGCAGCTCGGCGCGGGCGCGCCGCTCGTCCACGCGGACCAGTCCGACACGATCCGGCTCGCGGCGACGGACACGGCGCCCGAGGCGACGATGCGGCGGATCGAGGCGGTGCTCGCCTGCCGCGAGGCCATCGCGGCGAACGTCACGCCGTTGCTCGCCGTCGAGCAGCTCACGTTGGCGCTGCGCGCGGGGTAGGCCGCCGCGCCGCGCGGAAGGCGCCGCGGATGTCACCAAGAACGGAGGCCCTTAGCGCTCCTTCACGGCAGGCACCCACACGCCGCTGATCTTGTCCTGCGGTACGCGCTCGACCCGCACTCCCTGGTCGCCGTTGGTCAGGCCGACGACGGGCCGGCCCTCGGGGTCGACCGACAGCACGACGGTCAGCGCGGACCTGCCGAGGAAGCACCACGTACCGGGAGGCATCGCGCCGCCCGCCTCGACCACGCCGCGGCCCGCGCGGTCGACGGCCTCCCGGACCCCGGCGAGGTCGTCGGCGGCCCAGATCGGGTCGCGCAGCCAGTCCGGCGCGTGCCGCGCGAGCGACCCGGCGAGGCCGCGCGGCTCCGAGAGGACGAACGTCTCCCCGCCCGCCTTGTCGATCTGGATCGCCCACATCCGCGCCACGAGGTCGTACAGCGCGGAGGGCTCGCCGTAGAACGCCGCGACCGCCTCGTCGTGGCCGCGCGGCTCGATCGACAGCGACCAGACCTCCTCGATCTGCTCGACCTCGACGGGGTCGTCCACCAGCGTGATCCGGGAGTCCGCGGTGACGACCTGCGTCGGGCGGCCCTTCTCGGCGGCGACGACGATGCCGTCGTACGTCTTCGCGCCGCGCCGCCACACGACGAGCTGGCCGGGCTCCGCGCCGGTACGGCCGGTGGGCTCGCCGTGCGTGTAGACCCACTCCCAGACGGCGTGGTCGCCCTCTTTCAGCACGGGGCGGAGGCGTTCGCGCACCTCGGCGTCCGCGCCGCGCTCGACCAGCAGGCGGAGGAGCACGGCCAGGGGGTGCACAGAGACGGGGATGTCCTCCTCGCCGCGGCGGACCGTCTCGAGGCCGACGTGGAAGAGCAGGTTTCCCAGCCCGCGGTCGAGGTCGGTCAGTGCGGCGGTCATCGAGCCCTCCCGAACGTCCTGGCCGACGCTGCCGCCCGCCACACCCAGTGCACGTCGTGGGTGTCCACGTCGTGCAGCATCCGCACCGCCCACAGCGCGTCGCCCGCGACGACGTCGCGGTACGAGCCGGGCTCCGGGTCCGGCGGCTGCCCGCCGGCGAGCACGTCCACCGGTACGCCGTCCGCCACGCGGGTGACGACGCCGGCGAGGTTCTCGTCGTGGAACAGCACCCAGTCGCCGACCGAGACCTCGAACGCGCCGGGCGCCCAGCGGCGCGGCCCGTCGCCGTGCGTGTGCCAGAACGCCACGACGTCGCGCAGCGACGGCTCCTTCGGCAGGGCGAACTCCGTCGCCTCCATGCCGGCCACCCGCAGCGCCTCCGCGAAGAACGGCCCCGTCCCGTCCACGGGCCGCTTGCCGTCCTTGGTCTCGGCCCGGCCCCAGAGGCCGGTCAGGGCGGTGAGCGTGGCGTCGAGGTCGCCGTACGCGGGATGGCTGCCGAACGACCGCTTCCCCGCCGACGGCGCCCAGTGGTAGCGCACGTCCGCGAGCGGCACCCGCAAGTCGGCCGCCTTCGTCTTCTCGCTCAGCTCCGACGGCAGGCCGGTCACGGCGACGGCCCGGCCCTCGCCGTCCACCCGGACCACGACGAACGGGTTGCCGTCCCGCGCCACGAGCACGTCGCCCTCGGCGACCGGCTGGTCGGGCCCGGCGAAGCGGCGCAGCCCGTCGCCGTGGCGTTCCAGGGTGCGGAGGAACGCGACCGCCGTCATCTCCCTCTCGTCGTGCTCCAGGGCGCGCAGCACCTCGGCGGTCTTCTCGTACGTCTTGCCCGGGCCGTCGTCCCACGCCTGCGTCGCGCGCAGGAACCGCTGGAGGTCGTCGCCGTCGACGCCGAGGAGGCGGCGGTCCACGGCCCGCGAGACGCGGTCGACCTCCCAGCTCGCGTAGTCGCCGAGCGCCGCGCCGGGCACGACCGGCTTGTGCTTCTTCCTGCCGTACAGGTCGTTGACCCGGCTGAGGCGGCCGGCGTCGACCGCGCGGACCGGGCGGCTGTCGGGCCTTCGTCCGAGGAACGCCTCCCGCTCGTCCGCGGAGCGCTCCCGCAGCGCGTTGGTCGCCGTGGCGGTGAACGCGCGGATCATGCACGCCTCGGCCCAGTCCTCGTGCGGGTCGGTCGTCGAGTAGTCGGAGAGGAAGCCGATCGTCGTCAGCCACGTGGTCACGTCCGCGGCGCTCGACCCCGCGGCCGGCGCCGGGTTCGCGGCGACCTTGTCGTGCTTCAGCCCGATGGCGTTGCCCACGAGGTACGACGCGGTGACGACGTTCGGGGGCTCGCTGGTGAACGGCGCGATCATCGGGCCGAGGACAGGGAACGACAGCACGCTGTAGTTGGGCGTCTTCCAGCCGACCGCGCCGGCGTAGTCGGACATGAAGTCGCGGTTGAGGCCGTGCTTGGTGAAGCCGTTCACGCCCGCCCAGAACAGGAACGGCAGCGCCGGCAGCAGCCACACCGCGCCGAGCGCGGCGCCGCCGATGACGACGGCGGTGGTGGCCTGGATGGCGACGTCCTCGAAGACCTGCCCGCTCATCCTGAGCAGGTCGCGGGAGATGGCGTCGGCGCCGCCGCAGCGGTTGGTCATGTACACGTGCGCGAACTCGTGGAGGAACGTCAGCACGAGCTCCTGCTCGTTGGCGGTCGGACGTTCGCCGGCCTTCGACGGCGCGATGTGGTCGCGGTAGGCGCGCTGCCTGTCGGCGCGGTCCTTGGGGTCCTTCAGCTTGGCGAGCGCCTTCTCGGTCTTCGGGTTCTTCCTGTCCAGGTACGACTCGTCGAGCACGACGAACGCGAACGGCAGCGGGAAGTGGAACGGCCGTTCGAGGACCTCGTGGCGCAGGATCGGCACCGGGCCCACGCCTTCGAACCACGCCTCGGGCAGCTGGAGCAGCAGGTCGTAGAGCACGACCGCGGCGCGGCGCCCGGCGTCGTCGTCCCACGTCCGGCCGCCGGGCAGGTACCCCGCGGCGTCCGCGAGGTACGGCCAGTGCGCGGGCCAGCCGAGCCGGAGGGTGACGTCGGCCCAGGCGTGCTTCGTCACGCCGGCGTCCTTGACGGTGGCGCGGACCCTGACCTTGGTACGAGGGGTGCCGCCCTTGTCGACGTACGGCAGTGCGGGCGCCGTGTAGGTGCCGTACTGGTCGATCGTGCCGAGCGGCGTCTCGACGTCGACGCCGCCGAGCCGGGCGCCGTGCTCGTCGTACAGCGCGAGGTCCCTGTCGGACGAGAGCAGGTCGGTGCGGCCCAGCCTGGCCGTGAAGTCGAGGGTCGCCGGGTCGGCGCCCGGCACGATGGAGACGGCCGCGGTCGCCGGATGGATCGTCAGATCCGCCACGGGGGCGCTCGTACCCCGCGCGGTGGTGGCAAACCCGCGACTTCGTGATCTTGGCTGCGTTCGTGTCGGCCGGGCAGCACGAACGCAGCCAAGATCACGAGAAGCGGGGGCGGCGGCGCGCCGCCGTGGTCGCGACGGACACCGCCGACAGCGCGGCCGAGAGGACGACGGCCAGCAGCGCCGTCCGCGCCGAGAGCGCGCCGGGCAGCGGCACGTCGAGCGCGCGGGAGAGCAGCGCCGTCGCGAGCAGCGCCGTGCCGCCGTGCCAGAGCACCGCGCGGACCGTCGCCCACCGTGCGACTGCGCCGAGCCGCGCAGTCCGCGCCGCCACGTCGGCTCCCGCGCTCATCGCCCAGATGTAGCCCGCGGCCGCCACGACGACCGGCGCGAGGCCGCCGACGAGCGCCAGGGCGCCGACGGCGTCGAGGTACGCCGTCGCGTCCAGCGCCAGCAGCGCCGCGTCGGCCCACGCCGCGAGCACGAGCCAGCCGAGCGCGACGGCGAGCGCGGAGTTGGGGGCCGCGCCGCGCAGCCGTACGACGTCCCAGCACAGCACGGTCGCCGCCCAGGCGAACGCCGCGACGCCGATCGCCGCCACCGGCCGCAGCCCGAGCAGCAGCGCGAACGACGCGGCCGTGACGCCGTACGCCGCGACCGGCAGCAGGCGCCGGGCGCGACCGTCGGCGCCGTCCGCGACGCGAGCCCGCAGCAGCGTCGGCCCGAGGAACACCAGCGTCGCCAGCACCGGCACGCCCGCCCAGCCGAGGAGGGCGACGTGGAGGTGGGCGAGGCGGACGTTCGCGTACCAGCGCCCTGGCAGCACCCCGGTCCCCAGCAGCGCGCCGAGCAGCGCGGCGTGGAGGAACGCGCCGTACGCCCGCTGGTACGCCCGCACCACCGGCGCGTGCCGCGCGGGCAGCGCGCGGCGGCGCATGCGGCGTACGTCCCGCCAGCCGAGCAGCACCTCCGCCGAGACGACGGTCGCCCCAGCAGCGACCAGCCATGGCACCGCCGACACCCGGCCCGTGAGCACCAAGAGCACGCCGGCGTTGCGCGCCGCGATCCGCCAGAGATGCGGGCCGCCGTCGTCGCGGACGTGGAGCAGCGTCGCGGCGAAGTGCCGCATGAGGTCGGCGAGCAGGTTGGTCAGCACGCCGAGCGTGAACAGGTGCACGGCCAGCCACCGGCCGCCTGGCAGCGCGGAGCCCGCGACCAGCCACGTGCCGGCCGCCGCGGCCCACACCCCAGCGACCGCGAGCGTCGTACGGACAGGCGTGAACGGCGTCATGCCCCGATCGTCCGTCCCCGCGTGCCGCGAACCGAGCGGCCTAGGTCCCTGAAGAGGAGGACGTACGTCCCGATCCGGGCCGCGCGCCGCGACCCCGGCACGTAGCATCGGCGCGTGGGCATGGTCTGCGCCGTGTCGTTCGAACGCTACGGGCGCCTCTACTACCTCGATCCCGGCGAGCACGCGCCGCGGGTCGGCGACCTCGTGCTCGTCCCCACCGACGACGGCCCCGAGGTCGCGGAGTGCGTGTGGGCGCCGCAGTACGTCACCGAGGACATCGGCGGCCTCCCGACGCTGCAGGGCATCGCGAGCAACGACGACCTCCAGCGCGACGAGCGCAACCGCCGCAAGCGCGCCGAGGCCCGCCTCGCCGCGAAGCGGCTCATCAAGGAGCACGGCCTCCCGATGAAGGTCGTCGCGGTCGACTACGTCCCGGGCCGCAACCGGCACACGATCTACTTCTCCGCCGACGGCCGCATCGACTTCCGCGCGCTCGTCCGCGACCTCGCCAAGACGCTCGGCGGCCGGGTCGAGCTGCGCCAGATCGGCGCGCGTGACAGTGCGCGCGTCCAGGGCGGCATCGGGCCGTGCGGGCGCGACCTGTGCTGCGCGACGTTCCTCCAGGACTTCGAGCCGGTCTCGATCCGGATGGCGAAGGACCAGGACCTGCCGGTCAACCCGCTCAAGATCAGCGGCGCCTGCGGCCGCCTGATGTGCTGCCTGAAGTACGAGCACCCGCTGTACCAGGAGTTCAAGGCGACGGCCCCCAAGGTCGGCGAGCCCGTCGAGTCGCCGGAGGGGCCCGGCGTGGTCGTCGGCCACAACGTCCCCACCGACAGCGTCGTCGTACGCCTCAACGACGCCGGGCGGCGCTGCGCCTGCTCCGTCGCGTCGGTGTGCGGGTCGCGTCAGGAGTACGACTCCGGCCGCGCGGCCGGCCTGCGAGCCACCCCGGAGGACGCGTGAACGCCCGCCTGCTGACCGCCGCCCTGGCCGCCGTGCTGGCGGCCTCCGCCTGCAACGACGGCGGCACGCCGAACGCCGACCCGACGCCCGGCGAGACGACGGCGAGCGCGAGCGCTACCACCACGAAGCCCACGGTCAAGCCGACCGCGATCCCGTCGTTCCCGCAGCCGGCCTCGCCGCAGGTCGTCGCCGCGGTGAAGAAGTACGGCGAGCGGAAGCTGTCGTGGCGCGGCTGCGGCGACGGCTTCGAGTGCGCCACGATGCCCGTCCCCCTCGACTACGAGGACGCCGGCAGCGACACGATCGACGTCTCCGTCATCAGGCTCAAGGCGCGCAAGCAGTCGCGGCGCATCGGCTCGCTCGTCCTCAACCCCGGCGGCCCCGGCGGCTCGGGCGTGGAGTTCGCGCGGCAGGCCCGCCAGCTGCTGCCCGGCGAGATCCTCGACAGGTTCGACACGGTGTCGTTCGACCCGCGCGGGGTGGGGGAGTCGGCGCCGGTCGACTGCCTCGACGACGCCGGGCTCGACCGGATCCTCGCCGCCGACCCGTCGCCCGACGACGCCGCCGAGCGGAAGCGGCTGCTCGACCTGAGCCGCGACCAGGCGCAGAGCTGCCAGCGCAAGAGCGGCAGGCTGCTGAAGCACCTCGGCACCGTGGACACGGCCAAGGACATGGACGTGCTGCGTACGGCGCTCGGCGACGACAAGCTGACCTACGTCGGCTTCTCCTACGGCACCGTCCTCGGCGCCCGCTACGCGCAGCAGTTCCCCGGCAACATCCGCGCCCTCGTTCTCGACGGCGCCGTCGACCCGATGCTGACCAGCCGCGAGGTCGCCGTCGCCCAGGCGGTCGGCTTCGAGCGGGCGCTCAACGCGTTCTTCAAGGACTGCGCCGCGCAGCGCTGCCCGTTCTCCACGCACGGCGACATCGGGAAGACGTACGACGCCCTCGTGGCGAGCATCGACCGCTCGCCGCTGAACGCGTCCGGCGGGCGCAAGCTGGGGCCGAGCGAGGCGCTGTTCGGGGTCGCGGCGGCGCTGTACTCCCGCGAGTACGGCTGGCCGGTGCTGCGGCAGGCGCTCGAGGCGGCGTACTCCGCCAAGGACGGCACGATGCTCATGGCGCTGTTCGACAACCTCGTCGAGCGCGACGAGCGCGGTCACTTCTCCAACTCGGTCGAGGCGCAGGCCGCGATCTCGTGCGTGGACGGCGTCTACTCGAAGGACCCGAAGCAGTACGACGCCGACGCCAAGGAGTTCGCCCGCCAGGCCCCGCGCTTCGGGCCGGCGCTGGCGTACGGGCCGGTCGTCTGCGCGTACTGGCCGGTGCCGCCGGTCACGCGGCCGGGCGTCGTCAGGGTCGAGGGCGCCCCCCCGATCGTCGTCGTCGGCACGACGGGAGACCCCGCGACGCCGTACGACTGGAGCGAGTCCCTCGCCGACCAGCTGCCCGGCGTGCTCGTGACGTACGAGGGCGATGGGCACACGGCGTACGGCTACGGTCGCAGCCAGTGCATCGACGACGTGGTGGACGCCTACCTGATCTCGCTCACGGTGCCAAAGACGGGCACGCGCTGTACGTGATCGGCTAGCATCCTCGACGCACCAGCGCCGCCCTAGCTCAGTCGGCAGAGCATCTCACTCGTAATGAGAAGGTCGTCGGTTCGATTCCGACGGGCGGCTCCACCCCTTCGTCGTGCCGGGTTTCCTCCGGGGACGACAAATCACGCGCCGGGGAGGTTCCCACGGCACGCGTGTCGAACGACAATATTTACGATCCGGGGCAGTACTCCACGCCGGGCTTGCGCCCGTCGGGGAGGACGATCCCGACGAACTGGCATTCATTGGGGTCGCTGTCGGCGACCGCGGGGGTGGCGAGCGTGGCAAGAGCGAGCAGGACGGGGGCAACGGCCTTGAGCATGACTGGCCTTCCTGGCTGTGGGGACGGGACCCTTACTCCACGTGGAACGGACGCCGCCCTTACCGCCGACCGCCTGGGCGCCGCCTGGCCCGAGGTCTCCGCGCGCCTGCGCCGGATGCTCGCGAGCCGCGGCGTCGACCCCTCGCTGAACGACGACATCGTCCAGGAGGTCGCGGTCCGCGCACTCGACAAGCGGGTGCCGTTCACCGATCCGGACGACCTCTACCGCTGGGCGGCCACGACCGCGCGCAACCTGCACGTCGACCACGTCCGGGGCGCCTGCCGGATCACGTGCGACGAGGAGCTCGTGCTCGTTGCCGACGCCACCGACGTCGCGCACACCGCCGAACGCCGCGTCGCGCTCGGCCACGTGTTCCGCGCGATGGCCGTCATGCGGCCCGGCGAGCGCGACGCGATCCTCGACTCGCTCGAGGACCGCGAGGCGCGGACGTCGCAGCTGCTCGTACGCCGCCACCGCGCCCGCGCCACGCTGCGCAAGGCCGTCGGCGGCGTGCTCACCGCCGCCATGGTCGCCAGGCTGCGGCTGCGGGAGGTCGCGCCGGCGCTGCGTACGGCGTCCGCCGCGGCCGCCATCGCGCCGGTCCTCGCGATCGGCACCAACGGCCTCTTCGTGGAGCCGGCGCCCGGCGCCCCCGCCCGGGTGCCGGCCGCGGCGGCGCCGGCGGCGCGCGCCGTCGTACGAGCACTCGCCGCCAGGCCCGCGGCGCCTGTCGTACGGGCCGAGGCGCGCACGGCTCGTACGTCCACGGCATCGACGCGTCCGGTCCGCGTCGCTGAAGCCGCCCCGCGGCCCACCGACGAGGAGCCGCCGGTGAGCTCGAGCAACCAGGTCGGCCCGGTCATCCGCGAGACCCGGCCCAACCCGTCCGGCAAGCGGAGCCTCTGCGTGCAGGAGGACCGCGACGTCAACCTCTGGTGCGCGCCGACGGTCCGCGAGATCGAGCCCGCGCCGGACCCGCGCCCGTAGGCCTGTAAGGATTTCGCGGCTGGAACGTGTACTACCCGGCACCGACGTCCCCGGTGCCGGCAACGCCCTCGCCGCGGTCCCCACACGCGCGGCGGACGGGCGGTCCCGCGCGGGCCACCCCCCCGGCCCGCGCGGGACCCTATCCTCCGCATCATCGCGAGCGGCGCCCCTGACGACGCTCGCCGCGTTGTCGGGGTGCCCGATAGCTTGCTATCGGGCACCCCTTCCGCCTTGCGAGCCTCGCCACGGACACCACTCGCGACGATCCGGCCTTCCTCGCCCACCCCGTGGGGCTAAATGTCCTGGTTGGCGACGGCGGCGACATACGGGACGATGTCACCCGAACGGGCCAAGGATGTTTGATCCTGTGCACGAACGGTTACTAGCAGTGACACCACCGTCCCCGGACGGCGGGCTCGGGCGTGCGCGCCCGTACTACGGCGTTCTGGAGGCGGTCGTGCGTACCCGGCGGTTCCTGGCGACGGCCCTCGCCGTCTCCGCTGCTCTCGCCCCCGCCGCGGCAGGCGCCGCCGCGCGCCCCGCTCCGTCCGCGTCCCCCGTCATCGTCCAGGGCTACGACGCCGCCGCGACCGCCGAGGCCGTACGCCGCGCCGGCGGCCGGGTCACCGCCGACCTGCCGCTCGTGCACGGCGTCGCCGCCGACGTCACCGCCGCCACCGCCGCGCGCCTCGCCGCCGACCCCGCCGTCCGCGCCGTCACGCCCGACTCCGAGGTCCGGGTCACCGGCCTCGCCGACGGCGCCACCGGCACCAACGTCAGCACCGTCAAGTCCGTCTACCGCGACGAGATCGGCGCCACCGCGCTGGCCGTGCAGGGCGCCGACGGCGCCGGCGTCCGCATCGCGCTGATCGACACCGGCGTCAACGACGTCCCCGACCTCGCCGGCCGCGTCGTCTCGATCGAGGACCCCGGCAGCACGCCCGAGCCGTTCCGCGGCACCGTCCGCTGCGTCGACTTCTCGGGTGAGGGCGACTGCGTCGACAGGTACGGCCACGGGACGTTCCTCGCGGGCCTCATGGCGGGCAACGGCACGTCGTCCGGCGGGCACTTCACCGGCGTCGCGCCGGCCGCCGAGATCGTGTCGCTGAAGATCGCCGGCCGCACCGGCGCCGCCGACGTCAGCAAGGTGCTCGCCGCGATCCAGTGGGTCGTCTCGTTCCGCGAGCAGTACGGCATCGACGTCCTCAACCTCTCGCTCGGCACCAACAGCAAGGTCTCGCCCTGGCTCGACCCGCTGAACTTCGCCGTCCAGCGCGCCTGGAAGTCCGGCCTCACCGTCGTCGTCGCGGCCGGCAACACCGGCCCCGGCGCGCGGACGATCAGCAAGCCCGGCGACGACCCGTACGTCATCACCGTCGGCGCCGTGGACGACCGCGAGACGCCCGGCCAGGACGACGACCGGCTGCCGCTGTTCTCGGCTCGCGGCCCCGTCGTCGACGGCCTGTCCGCGTGGGTCAAGCCCGACGTCGTCGCCCCGGGCGGCCGCGTCGTGTCGCTCCGCGTGCCCGACAGCCACATCGAGGAGGTGGCGGGGGCGGGGCCGTTCGCGGGGACGCCGTACGCCGCGTACCGCCGCGGCAGCGGCACCTCGATGTCCGCCGCGATCACCTCCGGCGCCGTCGCGCTGCTGCTCCAGCGGCACCCGACGTGGACGCCCGACCGCGTGAAGTACGCCCTCACGTCCACCGCGCAGAAGGTCGCCGCCCGCGACCGCAACCAGGTCGGCTCCGGCCTGATCCGCGCCGACCTCGCCGACACCGCGCGGGCCGGCCTCGCCAACGCCGCGCTGCCGTCCGGCGACGGCACCGGCTCGCTGCAGGGCGCGCGCGGCGACGTCCTCGTCGGCCGCTGCGACCCCGGCACCGGCGAGTGCCAGCGCTGCGAGGCCGACGGCAGCTGCCCGGCGATCACCGGCGACGAGACCGCGCAGGGCAGGCAGTTCGTCGACGACCGTTACGCCGAGGGCCAGTGGACCGACAGCAGCTGGTACACCAGCCAGTGGGCCGCGCCGCTGCTCGGCAACTCCTGGTACGGCAACAGCTGGTACGGCAACTCCTGGTACGGCAACTCCTGGTACGGCAACACCGAGTACGACGAGAGCTACGGCACGCCGGGCAGGGGTGGCAGCTGGTATGGCGCCTGGCGGTAGGGCTCGGCGCAACGGCAGCGCGGCCGCGCCCGACGGCCACGGCGCAGCCGTTCTCTGCAGGCCGTACACCGGTCTTGCGCGTAGTGATCTTCAAGGAACGACTCGGCGGGCAGGATCGTGACTGAGCCGGGGGCGGCCACCGCCGAGCGGCGCACCAGCACGGCCCTCCTCGCGTACGTCACCGGGCTGGCGTTCGTCGCGGCCATCGCGGCTATCGCGGCGTCGCGCTACGACCAGGACCCGCCCGGCGCCGTCCACTGGGCCGCGCTGCCCGCGCTGGCGCTGCTCATCGCCGGCGGCGAGGCGATGATCGTCCGCGTCCGCTACGGCGACGAGGTCGACGGCATCAACCTCGTCGAGTCGGCGATGGCGCCGCTGCTGTTCGCGTTCCCCGGCAGCGCCGTCGTCCTCACGGTCGCGGCCGTCCAGCTCTGCGTCCACGTCGCGAAACGGCAGCCGCCGATCAAGACGGCGTTCAACGTCGCGCAGTGGGCGCTCGCCGCCGCCGCGGGCGCCGCCGTCGTCGCGCGGGTGTCGGAGGGGCAGGGCATCAGCGAGGCCAACGTCGCCGCCGTCGGTGCCGCCCTCGTCGCGATCTGGGTCGTCAACAACGCGGCGTTCACCGCCGTCGTCGCGGTCGCCGGCGGGCAGCGGCCAGGCGGGCTGATCCGCGACATGATGCCGGTCATCCTGCCTGGCTGGGTCGGCGGCTGGTTCGTCAACGCGCTGCTCGGGCTGCTGTACGTCCTCGCGTACGCCGCGCACCCCGCCGCCGTCGTGCTGTTCCCCGTGCCGCTCGTGCTGCTGCACCTCGCGTACCGCGGCTACGCCACCGCCCGCGCCGACCGGCTCCGCCTCGCCGTCCTGCACAAGGCCGCGCGCGTGCTCACCGAGCGCCTCGACGCGCACGAGGCGATCCCCGAGTTCCTCGGCGAGGTCGCCAACGGCTTCGAGGCGCGCGCGGTCATGCTCGTCCTGTCGGGAGAGGGCGCGCGGGCCGTGCACACCGTCCGCGAGAGCGCGTACGACGTGGCGTCCGAGGCCCCCGACGCCGTCTCGCTGGCCGGTGCGCTGGCGGCGCACCCCGGTGCCGTACGCATCAACGCCCGCGGCCGTACGCCACTCGCGCAGGCCGTCGCGGCGGCCGGCTGGCGCGACTGCCTCGCGGCACCGCTCGTGGACGAGAGCCGTACCGTCGGCGCGCTCGTGGTCTTCGACCAGGCGGGCGTGCAGAGCGGCAGCGAGCTGACCGTCCTGGAGACGCTGGCCCGCGAGACCGCGGGGTCGCTGGCGCGCGGCCGCCTCGTCGCCTCCGTCATGGAGGAGCGCCGCCGCCTCGACGAGATCGTGTCGTCCACGTCCGACGGCATCTGCACGCTCGACGGCGACGGCGTCGTCCGGTCGTGGAACCCCGCCATGGAGGTCATCACCGGCCTCGACGCGGCGTCGGTCGTGGGGCGGGCAGGGGCACTGGCGCGGCTGCAGGTGCGTTCCAAGACGGGGGCGCCCGTCGAGCTGGCGCTGTGGCCGAGCCGCTACCTGCCCTCCGAGCTCACCGTCACCCGTCCCGACGGGGACGAGCGGCGGCTGTCGTGCTCGTACAGCAGGCGCGGGGAGGACGACCGTTCCGTGCTGGTGCTCGTCGCCCGCGACGTCACGCCCGCCGACGAGATCGAGCAGCTGCGCGAGGAGTTCGGGCGGCTCGTCGAGGCGGAGGCCGCGCAGCGCCTCGTCGTCGAGCAGCTGCAGGCCGCGGTCATGCCGCTCGTGGCGGACGTACGAGGGGCCGAGCTCGGCGTCTCGTACCTCGCCTCCGAGGAGACCGCGCCAACCGGCGGCGACCTGTACGACTGGCAGGAGCTGCCCGACGGCGACGTGCACGTCGCGGTCGTGGACGTGCTCGGCCACGGCGTCGCGGCGACCAAGGACGCGCTCGCGGTGGTGCACACGTTGCGGACCATCGCGGTCGACGGGACGCCGCTGGAGGAGATCATCGGCCGGGCCGACCGGCTGCTCGGAGCGCTGCACCCCGACCTCGTCGCGACCGTCGTCGTAGCCCGCTACACGCCGTCCACCGGTCGCCTGCGGGTCGCGTCCGGCGGCCACCCGCCGGCGCTCGTCGTGTCCGCGCGCGGCGAGGTCACGCAGCTGTCCGCGCACGGCGGCGCCATCGGCTGGCCCGGAGCCGGCAGCGACCTCATCGCGGAGACCGTGCTCGACGTACGCGACGCGCTCGTCCTCTACACCGACGGCCTCGTCGAGGCGGGCAAGGACATCCTCGCGGGCATGGACGCGCTCGTACGGCACGCCGCCGACGTCGCGCACCTGCCGGCCTCCGACCTCGCGGCGGAGCTCGTACGGCGCGCCTTGGAGGGCGCCGCGCGACGGGACGACACTCTCGCTCTGGTGCTGCGGCGGCTGCCCGTGCCGGCGGCTGAGCGTACGCGGACATGGACCGTCTCGCCGTCGGTGAGTGCGGTGTCGGTGACGCGTCGCGCCGTCGAGGAGTGGCTCGGCGGGCACGGCGTGGCGTGCGACGACGCGCTGCTCACCGTGAGCGAGCTGCTCGCCAACGCCGTCCGGTACGCCCGCACGTCCGCCACCGTGACGGTGTCGGTCGAGGGCCCGTCGGTGGTCGTGGAGGTCTCCGACGACGGCCCCGGGGTCGCGGACCTCGAGTCGCGCGGGACGGCGTTGCCGGCGGCGGACGCCGACAGCGGGCGCGGGCTGTACCTCGTCCGCGCGGTGGCGTCGGACGTGACGACGTTGAGCACGTCGGAGGGCTCCGTGATCCGCGCGGTCGTCCCGCTCCCGGTGCCCGCCCCGCTTCCGGCGGAGTAGGAGGGCGCGTCGCGCCGCCAGGCGCCGCCGCCTTTCGTGATCTTGGCTGCGTTTCTGCTGCTCCGCCTACACAAACGCAGCCAAGATCACGAAGTCTCGCGCTCAGCCGGCGGCCCGCCGCGGCCGGTCCTCGCCTCGTTCTCTGCAGTAGTTCCGCCGGTCTTGGGCGTGATGATCTTCAAGGAACGGCGCGACGAGCCCTAGAGTCGTCTACCGCCTCGCCAACGAGGCCGGGACGGTCGTCTGACCTACTCCGCGGCGGGCTCCGGCTCGACCTCGGCCGGCGCCGCGTGCGCCACCCGCGCGCGTTCGTACGACCGCTCGATCTCGGCCTCCGCCTCGACCCGCCCGACCCACGTGGCGCCCTCCACGGACTTGCCGGGCTCGAGGTCCTTGTACGTCTCGAAGAAGTGCTGGATCTCGAGCTGGTCGAAGCGGGGCACGTGGAAGATGTCCTGCAGGTGCGACTGCCGCGGGTCGTGCGCGGGCACGGCGAGGACCTTGTCGTCGCCGCCCTTCTCGTCGCTCATCCGGAACATCCCGATGGCCCGGCACTCGATGAGGCACCCGGGGAACGTCGGCTCGTCCAGCAGCACCAGGACGTCCAGGGGGTCGCCGTCCTCGCCGAGCGTGTCCTCGATGAAGCCGTAGTCGGCGGGGTACCGCGTCGACGTGAACAGCATCCGGTCGAGCCGGATCCGCCCCGTCTCGTGGTCCATCTCGTACTTGTTGCGGTGACCCTTCGGGATCTCGACCGTGACGTCGAACAACACTGTGGCTGTCTCCTCGCGCCGTGGCTGACTCTCGTTAGTCTGCCCCGTGGCCTCCGTACGGCGCGTCGCGCTCTCCGTCGCGGCCGCCGCCGTCCTCGTCGGCGGTGGCGGCGCGGTCGTCGTCGCGTACCGCTCGGCCGAGCAGCCACAGGCCCGCCCGAGCGCCTCGCCGACCCCGAGCGCCACCCCGGCCCCGACGCTCCCGCCGATCGTCGTCCGTACGCCCGCCGCCCTGGCCGCCGCACCCACCGCGGGCCCCGCGGCGGACCCGCAGGCGGTGGCCCGTACGCTCTCCGCCCGCCTCGCCGACCCCGACCTCGGCTCGCGCGTCAACGCCCTCGTCGTCGACGCCACGAGCGGCGCCACCCTCTACGACAGCAACGCCGCCCTCCCGGCCATCCCTGCCTCGACCACCAAGGTCTTCACCGCCGCCGCCGCCCTCAAGGCGCTCGGCCCCGAGCACCGCCTCACCACGCGCATCGTCACCCAAGCCCCGCCAACCAACGGCGTCCTCGACGGCGACCTCGTCGTCGTCGGCGGGGGAGACCCCACGCTGACGAACGACCCCACGCCCGAGTCGTACCCGAAGCCCGCCACCCTCGCCTCCCTCGCGCGCCTCGTCCGGAAAGCGGGCGTAAGAAGAGTCACCGGCGACTTGGTCGTCGATGCCACGCTCTTCGACGGGCCAGGCCTCGCGCCGGGGTGGAAGCCGACGTACGTCACCGAGGGGTCGGTCGCGCCGATCCGCGCGTTCATGGTCGACGGCGGCCGGGTGCGCATCGGCGACGACCCGCGCAACGCCGAGCCCGACCTGGCCGGCGCGATCAAGCTCCGCAACGCCCTGCGCAACGCCGGCGTCAAGGTCGGCGACGGCCTCCGCCGCGGCGCCGCGCCGCCGCAGGCCACCGAGCTCGCGCAGGTCGAGTCCCCGACGATCGCGGCACTGGTCGAGCGCATGCTCGCGCGATCCGACAACGAGCTCGCCGAGTCCCTCGCCCGCCACGTCGCCATCGCGCGCGGCGCCAGCGCCGACTTCGCCGGCGTCGCCACCGCGCTGCCCGCGACGATCCGCGACCTCGGCGGCGACCCGCCCGACCTCAGAGACGGCTCCGGCCTCTCGCGGCTCAACCGCGTCACGCCGGCCCAGCTCGTCGGCGTGCTGTCCGTCGCGGTCCGCGAGGCGCGCCTCAACGCCGTCCTCACCGGGCTGCCCGTGGCGGCCTTCAGCGGCACGCTCTCGACCCGCTACGACACCGCGCCGTCGAGCAGCGCGGCGGGCCGCGTCCGCGCCAAGACGGGCTCCCTCGACAACGTCGCCACCCTCGCGGGAGTCATCGAGACGCGGAGCGGGCGGCTGCTGGTGTTCGCGTTCACTGCCGACCGGCTGCCCACGAGGTTCGTCGCCGCGGCGGGCCGGGCGCTCGACGCGGCGGCCGCCGCGCTCGCCGCCTGCGGCTGCCGGTAGCATCAACGCCACCAACGCCCCCGGAGGACACCCCGCCGATGTCGCCTCGCCGCACCCTCACGCTGCTCACCGCGACGCTGCTGCTCGCGCTCTCCGGCGCGGCGTACGCGCAGCCGGCCCCGCCGCCGCCGATCTCCGACGTGAAAAACGGCCGGCCGTGGACGTACGTCTTCGCCAACATGATCCTGTTCGCTGCCGTCCTGCTGCTTGTGGCGGTCGTGGTCGGGTACCTCGTGAAGTCCAGGGACTTCCGCGCCAACCAGAAGCGCGGCGGCAGCAAGTAGCGAGGAGGCTCCGCCCGCATGCGCGAGACGATCGACTGGGACGTCGCCGTCTCGACGGCCAGGGCACTGGTCCGCCCGGGACCCCAGATCAGCCCCGACGAGGCGCACGCCGTCGTCAGCGAGCTGCGTTCGATGGTCCCCGATGCCGAACGCCACGTGGCGGCGTTCACCGGCCTGACGCTGCCCGACCTCGACGTGCCGGTCGCGGTCGTGGACCGGATCGGCTGGGTCAAGGCCAACGTCGACGGCTTCCGGATCGCGCTGGAGCCGCTCGTCGAGAAGGTGACCGAGAAGCGTCGCGCCCGCGGCGGCACAGGCGAGCCCGGCGGCCTCACCCACGCGATCGGCTCGCGGGTCACCGGCGTGCAGGTCGGGACGATCATGGCGTACCTCGCGGCGCGGGTCCTCGGGCAGTTCGAGCTGTTCCTGCCGCCCGGCGAGGGCGACAACGGCCGCCTCACGCTCGTCGCCCCCAACATCGTCGAGACCGAACGCCGCCTCGGCGTCGACCCCCACGACTTCCGGCTCTGGGTGACGCTGCACGAGGTCACCCACCGCACGCAGTTCACCGCGGTGCCGTGGCTGCGGCCGTACTTCACCGGCCAGGTCCGCACCTACGTCGAGTCCTCCGACCTCGACCCCGCCCAGATCGCGCAACGCCTCCGCGACGCCGTAGCCGCCATCCGCGGTGCCGTGGCTGCGGCCGTACTTCACCGGCCAGGTCAAGGCGTTCATCGACGCCTCCGACCTCGACCCGGCCCAGGTGCTGGCGCGGCTGCGCGACGCCGCGGGCGCCGTACGCGACGCCGTCACCGGCGGCGAGGGCGGCTCGCTCATGGACGCGCTGCAGACCCCCGAGCAGCGCGAGATCGTCAGCCGCCTCCAAGCCCTCATGAGCCTGCTCGAAGGCCACGGCGACTACGTCATGGACGGCGTCGGCCCCGCCGTCGTGCCCACCGCCAAGACCATCCGCGAGCGCTTCGAGGAGCGCCGCAAGGGCGCCGGCCCCGTGGACAAGGTGATCCGGCGGTTGTTCGGCCTCGACATGAAGATGCGGCAGTACGCCGAGGGGGAGAAGTTCGTCCGGTACGTCGTCGACACGTCGGGCATGGCGGCGTTCAACCGCGTCTGGGAGGGTCCGGACAACCTGCCGACCCCCGAGGAGATCGCCGACCCCGCCGCGTGGGTCGCGCGCGTGGCACCGGCCGCGCTGACCGGCGACGCGGAGGATGGCCGGGCCTGACCCGGCGGTCGCGGACGTCCGCCGGGCCGTACGCCGCGTCCTCGCCACCCCCGTCACGTACGCCGCCGTCTCCGGCGGCGCCGACTCCCTCGCGCTGCTCGCCGCGCTGGCCTGGGAGGCGCCGCGCCACGACGTGACCGCCCGCTGCGTCACCGTCGACCACGGCCTGCGCGCAGGGTCCGCGGAGCAGGCGGCCCGCGTCGTCGCCCGCGCTCACGGGCTCGGGGTCGAAACCACCGTCGTGACCGTCACGCCGGACGGCACCGACGAGGACGCCGCTCGCCGCGCCCGCTACGCCGCCCTCGACGCGCTGCCCGAGGGCGACGTACTCCTCGGGCACACGCGCGACGACCAGGCCGAGCAGGTGCTCCTCGGCCTCGCCCGCGGCTCCGGCGCCCGCTCACTGTCAGGGATGCCGGAGCGCCGCGGGCGGTACGTCCGGCCGTTCCTCGACCTGCCCCGCGAGACCACCGAGGCCGCGTGCGCCGCGCTCGGCCTGGAGCCCTGGTCCGACCCCGCCAACGCCGACCTCCGCTACGCGCGCAACCGCGCCCGCCACGTCGCCCTCCCTGCCCTGGAGGAGGCGCTGGGGCCTGGCGTCCGCGACGCGCTCGCCCGCACCGCGGCGCTGCTCCGCGACGACGCCGACCTGCTCGACGAGGTCGCCATGGCGGCGTACGCGGGCGTCGGTCTCGACGCCAACGCCCTCGCCGACCTGCCCCCCGCGATCCGCCGCCGCGTCCTCCTCCGCGCCGCCCGCGACGCCGGCGCCACCGACCTGAGCGCGGGACATGTCGCCGCGATCGACGCACTCCTGACGAACTGGCACGGCCAGGGACCCGTCGACCTGCCCGGCGGCTTGGTGGCGGTGCGGTCGTGTGACACGCTCGCCTTCCGAACGCCCTAGACAGCCCACCTGGAGCGCGGTGTACGACGACGCCATCGCCGACGTGTTGATCTCCGAGAAGGAGATCCAGGCGAAGATCGAGGAGATGGCGGCGCAGATCAGCGCCGACTACGAGGGACGCGAGATCCGGATGGTGGGCGTGCTCAAGGGCGCGTTCATGGTCATCAGCGACCTCGCCCGCGCCCTCCAGACGCCGCTGTCGATCGACTTCATGTCGGTGGCGTCGTACGGCAGCGGCACGTCCACCTCGGGCGTCGTCCGCATCCTCAAGGACCTCGACGGGGACATCGCGGGCCAGCACGTCCTCGTCGTCGAGGACGTCATCGACTCGGGCCTCACGCTCAACTGGCTGCTGCGCAACCTCCGCTCCCGCCAGCCCGCCTCCATCGAGGTCGCCGCCCTGCTCCGCAAGCCCGCGGCCGCGCTCGTCGAGGTGCCCGTGAAGTACGTCGGGTTCGACCTCGACAACATCTTCGTCGTCGGGTACGGCCTTGACTACGCCGAGCGCTACCGCAACCTGCCGTTCATCGGCACCCTCAAGCCGGAGTTCGTCAAGACCAAGTAGCGCCCCGTGCGGGCCCGGCCTCCCGGTCCGCCTAGTTCCGCAGGCTCCCTTAGTCGGCGGACCGGGAGGCCGGACCCGCCCCTCCTCTCAGTCCTGCACATCCGCTTGAGGGGTGCCACCGAACGTCACAGGCAAGGACACCCCCGATTGAGGGGGGATGAGGCCGGTGTTACGGTGACCGGCAGGACCCCCTGAAACCGTCGGCACGGCGCCGGCAGGTCGGGCTCAACGGTAGGAGGTGGGGCGCCCCCGGCGCCTCGGCAGATCGTGGACTTTCGTCGCTACTTCCGCGGACCTTTCATCTGGATAACCGTCGTCATCCTGATGGTGATGGTGTTCTTCCAGATCTTCAGCAACGTCAACGCCGCCAAGGACGTCCCCCTCTCGCAGCTCACCGAGCGCATCGAGGAGGGCAACGTCAAGGAGGCGGACTTCGACGACAAGGCGCAGACGGTCACCGTCAAGATCGACAAGGACGGCAAGACCGAGCGGCTGAAGTCCACGTACCTCACCGACCAGGGCCTGCCGCTCTACCAGCTCACCGAGCAGCGCAACCCCGACGCCGAGATCGACCCCGACCGGCCCAAGGAGAACGTCTTCATCTCCCTGCTGTTCGGGCTGCTGCCCATCGCCATCGTCGTGCTGCTGCTGTTCTTCTTCATGAACCAGATGCAGGGCGGCGGCAACCGCGTCATGAACTTCGGCAAGTCCAAGGCCAAGCTCGTCAGTAAGGACACGCCGAAGACGACGTTCGCCGACGTGGCCGGCGTGGACGAGGCGATCGAGGAGCTCCAGGAGATCAAGGAGTTCCTGGAGAACCCCGCCAAGTTCCAGGCCATCGGCGCCAAGATCCCCAAGGGCGTCCTGCTGTACGGCCCCCCCGGCACCGGCAAGACGCTGCTCGCGCGGGCCGTCGCCGGCGAGGCGGGCGTGCCGTTCTACTCGATCTCCGGCTCGGACTTCGTCGAGATGTTCGTCGGCGTCGGCGCCTCGCGTGTGCGTGACCTGTTCGACCAGGCCAAGGCCAACGCCCCCGCGATCATCTTCGTCGACGAGATCGACGCCGTCGGCCGCCACCGCGGCGCCGGCCTCGGCGGCGGTCACGACGAGCGCGAGCAGACCCTCAACCAGCTCCTCGTCGAGATGGACGGCTTCGACGTCAAGGGCGGCGTCATCCTCATCGCGGCCACCAACCGGCCCGACATCCTCGACCCCGCGCTGCTGCGCCCTGGCCGCTTCGACCGGCAGATCGTCGTGGACCGCCCCGACCTCGAGGGCCGCAAGGCGATCCTCAAGGTGCACGCCAAGGGCAAGCCGTTCGCCAAGGACGTCGACCTCGACATCATCGCGAGGCGCACGCCCGGCTTCACCGGCGCCGACCTCGCGAACGTCATCAACGAGGCCGCCCTCCTCACTGCCCGCCAGAGCAAGAAGGAGATCACCGGCTACACGCTCGAGGAGTCCATCGACCGCGTCATGGCCGGGCCCGAGCGCAAGACCCGCGTGATGTCCGACCGCGAGAAGAAGGTCATCGCGTACCACGAGGCGGGCCACGCGCTCGTCGGCCACGCGCTACCCAACAGCGACCCGGTGCACAAGGTGACGATCCTGTCCCGCGGCCGGGCGCTCGGCTACACGCTCTCGCTGCCCGTCGAGGACAAGTACACCGCGACGCGGTCCGAGATGATCGACCAGCTCGCGATGATGCTCGGCGGCCGCGCGGCCGAGGAGCTCGTGTTCCACGAGCCCACCACCGGCGCCTCCAACGACATCGAGAAGGCCACCCACCTCGCGCGCCAGATGGCCACCGAGTACGGCATGAGCGACCGGCTCGGCGCGATCAAGTTCGGCCAGAACAACGGCGAGGTCTTCCTCGGCCGCGACATGGGCCACCAGCGCGACTACTCCGAGGACGTCGCCGCCGAGATCGACGCCGAGGTGCGGCGGTTCATCGACGAGGCGCACGACGAGGCGTACGAGATCCTCGTCCAGTACCGCGACGTGCTCGACGAGATGGTGCTCCAGCTCATGGAGAAGGAGACGCTCTCGCGCGAGCAGGTCCTCGAGATCTTCGCGCCCGTCGTCAAGCGGCCGTCGCGCGGCACGTGGCGCGGCAACGGCGGCAAGCGCCGCCCCAGCGACCGCCCGCCGGTGATGACGCCGGCCGAGCTGGCGCTGCTCGGCACGGGCGACGCGACCGTACGCCGCGGCCGTGCCCGCGCCAGCAACGGCTCCGCCAACGGCTCGTCCACGCGCACCACGCGCGGCGGCGGCCGTACGCCCGCCAAGCCGGCCCGCCCGCGGCGGGCGCCGGAGCGCGGCAGCGGGGAGTGACGCACCACCTGTCCGGCGTGCCGGCCGGCTCGGGCCGGGCGTTCGACGCGGCGCGGGTCGAGGCGGCCGTACGCGAGCTGCTCATCGGCGTCGGCGAGGACCCCGACCGCGAGGGCCTGCGGGACACGCCGGCGCGGGTGGCGCGGGCGTACGCCGAGCAGTTCGCCGGGCTCGGCAAGGACCCGTGCGAGATCCTCAAGACGACGTTCGACGAGGGCCACGACGAGATGGTCCTGGTCAAGGACATCGAGGTCTGGTCGCTCTGCGAGCACCACCTCGTGCCGTTCTTCGGGGTGGCCCACGTCGGCTACATCCCGAACGAGAAGGGCGAGATCACCGGCCTGTCCAAGCTGGCCCGCGTCGTCGACCTCTACGCCAAGCGCCCGCAGGTGCAGGAGCGCCTGACCACGCAGATCGCCGAGGCGCTGGAGACCGTGCTGCGGCCGCGCGGCGTGCTCGTCGTGATCCAGGCCGAGCACCTCTGCATGTCGATGCGCGGCGTCCGCAAGCCGGGCGCGAAGACGGTGACGTCGGCCGTGCGGGGGGCGTTCAGGGACTCGCAGTCCACCCGCGCCGAGGCGATGTCGCTGCTGCTGGCCGACTGACCCCCACCCCCGTCCGTGCGCAACCGGGTTGCGCCTCGTGCGGGGAAAAGACGCGAAACGCACCCCGAAGGTGTGCCGGCCGGCGGCTACGCCTCGCGGGCGCGGCGGCCGACGCGGCCCGCGACGACCGTGGCGTACGCCCCGGCGACGAGCGCGAGCGCGGCGACCCCCAGCAGGCCGGCCGTGGTCGAGCCCCCCGTCGCGGACAGCACCTCGAGGACCTCGACGACGCCGGTGCCGTACTGGATGCCGCCCTTCTCGGCGGCGACGATCTCGTAGGTCCCCGGGGCCAGGTCGCCCGGCAGGCGCACCCTGGCGGCGAACGCGTGCTCGGTGACCTCGTCGCGGTCCTCGCCCCACACCGTCTCGACGGGCTGGTCCGCGGGGACGCGGGCGAGGAGGCGCGACGGCAGCGCGGGCTCGTTCCACTCGGTCCTGGGCTGGATCCGCAGCTCGACGACCGCGCGCGGCGGCACGGTGCCGATGACCGGCGAGAGCGGCGTGGGGGTCGCGGTCGCCTCGACCCGCGCCGGCGGCATGGTGAGCGGCGGCAGCGAGACGAGCGGGGTCTCCGACGGCTCGCTGGGCGTCGGGCTCGGCGTCGCCGTCGCGCTCGGTGAGACGGGCACGCCGCCCGTCCAGCCGTCGCACGCGCTGACGTAGGCGCCGTTCGGACGGACGAGCTGGTCGCCGGAGACGCGGATGGTCGCGCCAGACGCCGCGCGCTCGGGGTCGACCGCGAGCTGGTACGGCGCCGGGGTGCACGCCGACGCGGGCACGACAGGTACGAGCGCGACGATGCCGCCGAGCGCGGCGGCAGACAGGAGACGGCGCAGGGGTTCCCCCCGTGGTCTGGGTGTAGACCGATTCGCCCCCGCGCGCTCGGTTTCCTGCTCCGCACTAGTCTGCTGGGCGTGGACCTGCCCCGCCTCGACCGCTGCCTGGTCATGGGCGTCCTCAACGTCACCCCGGACTCGTTCTCCGACGGGGGCTCGTTCTACGACGCGGACGCCGCGATCGCGCACGGCCTCGCGCTGGCCGCCGAGGGCGCCGACGTCGTCGACGTCGGCGGCGAGTCCACCCGCCCTGGCGCGATGCCGATCGACGCCGACGAGGAGCTGCGCCGGGTACGCCCCGTCGTCCGCGCGCTCGCCGCCGAGGGTGTCGTCGTCTCCATCGACACGACCCGCGCGTCGGTCGCCGAGGCGGCACTCGCGGACGGCGCGCGCATCGTCAACGACGTCTCCGGCGGCCTCGCCGACCCCTCCCTCGTCAAGGTCGTGGCGGCGACCGGAGCGCCGTACGTCCTCATGCACTCCCGCGGCCCCGCGGACGCCCCCGCGCGGTACGCCGACGTCGTCGAGGACGTCTGCGCGGAGCTGTCGCGGCGGCTGTACGACGCCGTCGAGGCCGGTGTTCATCCCGACCGCGTCGTGCTCGACCCCGGCCTCGGCTTCGCCAAGAACGCCGGCCACAACCTCGCGCTGCTCGACGCGCTGCCGACGCTGGTCGCGCTCGGCCCGCCGGTGCTCGTGGGGGCGTCGCGCAAGTCGTTCCTCGGCTCGCTGCTCGGCGGCCGTGACGTGGCCGACCGCGACGACGCGACGCAGGCGACGACCGCGCTCGCGGCGTGGCACGGCGCGTGGGGAGTGCGGGTGCACGCCGTACGTCCCGCCGCCGACGCCGTCCGCGTCGTCGCCGCCATCAGGGACGCGCGGTGAGCGACGCGCGCGAGGCAGTCGAGGCGGCGAACGCGGAGTTCTACGCGGCGTTCGAGTCGTCCGACCTCGGCCGCATGCGCAACGTCTGGATGGACGACGACACCGCGTCCTGCGTGCACCCTGGCTGGCGGGTGCTGCGCGGCACCAGCCACATCATGCGGTCGTGGGCGGTGATCTTCGCGAACACGCCGTACATCCAGTTCTTCCTCAGCGACGTGGACGTCACGGTGTTCGGCGACGTCGCGGTCGTGCGCTGCGTCGAGGGGATCGTGACGTCGCTCGCGGATGCCGAGGGCGACGCGTCGGTGGCGGCGACGAACGTGTTCGTACGGCACGACGACGGCTGGCGGCTGTGGCTGCACCACGGGTCGCCCGTCGTGCAGCCCGCGGACGTGGACGGTCTCGGATGATCATCCGCATCACGGGCCTGCGGGTGCGCGGCTTCCACGGCGTGCTGGAGTCCGAACGCCGCGACGGCCAGAGCTTCGTCGTGGACGTCGCCCTGCACACCGGCCCCGTGGCGTCGGACGACCTCGGGGACACGGTGGACTACGCGGCGCTGTCTTCACGGCTCGCCGAGGTCGTCGCGGGGGAGCCCGTCGACCTCATCGAGACGCTCGCCGCGCGGCTCGCCGACGTCTGCCTCTCCGACCCGCGCGTGGACCTCGCCGAGGTGACCGTGCACAAGCCCGAGGTGCCGCTGCCGGTGTCCGTGACCGAGGTGTCGGTGACGCTCGTCCGGGATCGCGGGTGACCCGCGCCGTCCTCTCGCTCGGCGCGAACCTCGGCGACCGGCTCACGACCTTGCAGACCGCGCTCGACGCGCTGGCGGCGCAGGTCGTCGTCGTGGCCGTCTCGCCGGTGTACGAGACCGCGCCCGTCGGCAAGGTGGACCAGCCCGACTTCCTCAACGCCGTCGCGCTCGTCGACACGTCGCTGTCGCCGGCCGACCTGCTGTCGTACGCGCAGCGCGTCGAGGTTGCCGGTGGCCGGCTCCGCGCGGAGCGGTGGGGCCCGCGGACGCTGGACATCGACCTCATCGCGTACGACGACGTCGTCTCGCACGACCCGCACGTGACGCTGCCGCATCCGCGCGCGGGGGAGCGGGCGTTCGTGCTGCGGCCGTGGCTCGACGTGGACCCTCTGGCCGTGCTGCCGGGGTTCGGTCCGGTGGCCGAGCTCGTGGCTGTCGCGGCCGGTGCCGTACGTCGCCGCGACGACCTCGTGCTGACGGTGCCGTCGTGACGCCGACCCGGTGGACGACGCTGCTCGTGGCGGCGCTGCTCGCGGGCGTGGTGACGTATGCGGCGTTCCGCGCGTTCTACAGCTCGCTGCCCCCGCTCCCGCCGACGGCCGCGTGGTCGACAGCGCTGCTGGCGCTGGCGGAGGCGTTCGTGGCGCCGTCGGTGCGCGCGCGGCTCGCGGGGCGGCCGCGTACGAAGCCGATCCTGCCGATCGTCGTGGCGCGCACCGCCGCGCTGGCCAAGGCGTCGTCGATGCTCGGCGCACTGCTCGGCGGGGTGTGGGGCGGGGTGCTGGCGTACGTGCTGCCGCGGCGCGCCATGGCGATCCCCCGCGCGGACGCGACCGACGCGGCGTTCGGCCTGGTGTCGGCGCTCCTGCTGGTGGCGGCGGCGCTGTGGCTCGAGAACGTCTGCCGGGTGAAGAACCCACCCGAGGCCGACCCGCCCCCAGGAGAGCCAGGCCCGTAGCGGGCCTGCCGCGCTGCGGCCTGGCCGCGCTTCTCGTGATCTTGGCGACGTCCGTGCTGCCCGAGTCGCACAGACGTTGCCAAGATCACGAAATGTGGACGACGAAACGGCTGTCCACAGATTGCGTTCATGATCGTTGCGGTGACGTCGCAGCCGTCAGGCTTGGTCCATGGAACGGTGGCGGGAGGTCGCGGCGCGCCAGCACGGCGTCGTACGTCGCTCCGAGAGTGACCTGTCCCGGCACCGCGCCGTTCGCGAGACCAATCTCGGCGGCGTCGTCCCACACGGTCGGCACACCCTCGTCGTGGCGTCGGGTGCCATGACGCCGGAGCGCACGCTCTGGGCGGCGGTCACCGAGGTGGGGATGCCGTGTGCCGTATCGGCGTCTGCCGCGCTCTGGCTCTACGACGTCCCGGCGGCGACGATCCCGGATGGTCCCGAAGTCCTCGTTCCGCGCCACCGCCGACCGCGTCGCGTCGTCGCCGCGCGCGTCCAGCGCGTCGTCGCGCGCGAGCTCGCCCCGCGCCAGGTCAGTACGCGGCCTCCCTGTGGTGAGTGTCCCTGTCGCGGTACGGCGGTCGGCGACCGAGCTGACGCAGGGGGCGCTGTGGATGTCGTGGAACACGTCTTGCGTATGCGGCTCACGACGCGCGAGCAGCTCGGCCGCGCGCTGGGCCACGGCCTCGTCGGCGCGGCCCGGCTGCGCGCGGCGCTGGAGGTCACGTCACCTGAGTCGCACTCGCGCTGGGAGCGGCGTCTCGCCTCGCTGATCCGCGAGGCCGGACTGCCGCGCCCGCGTCGGCAGGCACGCGTGGGTGACGACATCGGCTATTGGATCGACTTCCTGTTCGAGCCGTGGAACGTCGGCGTCGAGGTGGACGGGTTCGCCCTGCACGCTCAGCCCGAGACGTTCACGTACGGCTTGCGTCGTGCACGACGGCTTCGTGTACGTCACGGCATCGACGTGCTCGCGTACGCCCCGGTGGAGATCCGTGACCACGGTCCCGAGTTAGTCGCCGAGATCGCCAGCCTGCTCAGCGCACGCGGTGCTCGCGTGCCCACCCGCCACTCGTGATCTTGGCGACGTTTGTGCGAGCCGGGCATCACAGCCGTCGCCAAGATCACGAAAGGCCGGCGCCGGCGGCGACCGCCTCCGGCGAGCGCCGCGCCGCCGACTACTTGTCTACGTCGCCCACCACGAAGAACATCGAGCCCATGATCGCCACGAGGTCCGGCAGCAGCGTGCCGGGCAGCAGGTGGGACAGCGCGTGGATGTTGTTGAACGACGCCGTCCGCATCCGCAGCCGCCACGGCGTCTTCTCGCCGCGCGAGACGAGGAAGTAGCCGTTGATGCCGAGGGGGTTCTCGGTCCACGCGTACGTGTGGCCCTCGGGCGCCTTGACGACCTTGGGCAGCTTCACGTTGACCGGCCCGCCGGGGATCTTGTCGAGGCACTGGTCGGCGATCTTCAACGACTCGAACACCTGCGCGATGAGGCACTGGAACCGCGCGTAGCAGTCGCCCGCCTCGCGGGTGACCACGTCGAACGACACCTCGCCGTACTTGAGGTACGGCTCGTCGCGGCGCAGGTCGAAGTCGACGCCGGACGCGCGGCCGATCGGCCCGGAGACGCCGTACTCCAGCACGGCATCGGGCGAGAGGACGCCGACGCCGACGGTGCGCTGCTGGAAGATCTCGTTGCCGAGGATGACGCCCTCGATGTCCTTCATCCGCTTGCGGACGTCGGCGACGGCGACGCGGCAGCGGTCCTTCCAGCCTGCGGGGAGGTCGTCCTTGAGGCCGCCGACGCGGTTGAACATGTAGTGCAGCCGCCCGCCGGACACCTCCTCCATGACCCGCTGCAACGCCTCCCGCTCGCGGAACGCGTAGAAGACCGGCGTGATCGCGCCGACCTCGAGGGGGTACGAGCCGAGGAACATCAGGTGGTTGAGGATGCGGTTCAGCTCGGCCATCAGCGTGCGGATCCACAGCGCGCGGTCCGGCGTCTCGAGGCCCATCATGCGCTCGACGGCGAGCACGAAGCCGATCTCGTTGGCGAACGCGCTCAGCCAGTCGAAGCGGTTGGCGAGCACGATGATCTGCCGGTAGTCGCGGGCCTCGAACAGCTTCTCGTGGCCGCGGTGCATGTAGCCGATGATCGGCTCGGCGCGGACGATGCGTTCGCCGTCGATGGTGAGAGCGAGACGCAGTACGCCGTGCGTCGAGGGGTGCTGCGGCCCGATGTTGAGCACCATGTCGGACGTGGGCAGCTCGGACGCGCCGATGCCCATGCCGATGTTGGTGTCGACGAGCGGAGTCGCCGGCAGGCTCGTGTCGACCATGTGCCACCTATCGGGGGAGTACGGACTGCCGTACATCGTCCCACGGAGGCCCGGGGAGGCGCGAAGTCAGCGCGCCGCGGCCTCGTCGCGCGCCGGCGCGGAACCTCGCATCGCCGGCATCGACGTCCGCGGCAGCCGCACCGTGAACACGCTCCCGCCGCCCGCAGCGTCGTCCACGGTGACGCTGCCGCCGTGCGCCTCCGCGAACTGGCGTACGAGCGACAGCCCGATGCCGAACCCGCCCTGCCGCCGCCGCGCGGACGAGTCCACCTGGAAGAAGCGGTCGAAGATCCGCTCCCGCGCCTCAGGGGGGACGCCGGGCCCGTGGTCGCGCACGGACAGCGCCACCCACTCGCCGTCGCCGCGCAGCGCGCACGTGATCGGCGTGCCCTCGGGGGAGAACTTCGCGGCGTTGCTGAGGAGGTTGGCGACGATGCGCTCGGTCTTCGCGCGGTCGGCCATGGACATGACCGGCGGCTCCGGCAGCTCTAGGTCGATGGTCCGCCCGGTGAGCCTGCGCGCGTGCTCGACCCAGCGCGGCAGGTCGCCGGCCCAGTCGAGCGACGCGAGCTCCAGGCGCATGCCGTCGGACTCGGCGAGCGCCTCGTCGAGCAGCGACTCGACCATCCCCGCGAGCTCCTCGCTACGGCGGACGAGCAGGTCGTGGGCGTACGCGCGGTCGTCGGGCGTGAGGCGTTCCCCGCTGTCCCGCAACGTCCTCGCGGCCAGCGTGATCGTCGTCGCCGGCGTACGCAGCTCGTGGGACACGGTCGCGAGGAACGCGTCCTTGCGGCGGTTCAGCTCGCGCTGCTCCTCGGCGACGTGCGCCTCGCGGCGGTACGCGCGCTGGTTGCCCAGCGCCAGCCCGAGCTGCTCGGCCACCTGCGCCAGCCGGTCCAGCTCCCTGGCGTCGGGTACGCGCGGCGTGCGGTTGTCCATGACGAGCACACCGATGATGTCGCCGTGGTAGCGGATCGGTACGCCGGTCATGCAGGCCACGCCCTCACGGGCCAGCGGGTGGTCGGCGCCGAGGTACGCCGCGACGTCGGCGACGTAGCGCGGCTCGCCGCTGCGCACGATCTCCGCCGACATGCTGCCGTCGTGGACGTTCATGGGGACGGTGTCGTACGCCTCCCGCACCTCGTCGCTCACGCCGTACGCCGCCGCGACCCGCAGCAGGTCGCCGTCGCGGATGACGACCGCGCCGGCGTCCCAGCCGACGACGGACACCGCGGCGGCGAGGCCGATCTCGGGGAGGCGGTCGCTGTCCATGGCGTCGTTGGAGACCTCGAGGACGCTGTGCAGCGCCTTGTTCGCGGTCAGCGCGTCGCGGAGGACGTCGGACACCTGCGCGCCGAAGTGCGCGACGAGCAGGCAGAGCGTCAGCGTCGTCACGGCGTGGCCGACGGTCGCCTCGCCGTACAGCGCGAGCACCACCGTGTGCTCGGCGGCGAGGATGACGGAGATCCAGTAGCGCGAGCGCCCGGGGAAGAACACCGCCGCGAACAGCACCGGCAGCGCCTGCATGAGCAGGTACGGCGCGCTGCGCCCGCCGGCGAGGCCACTGCCGTTGGCGATGAGCACGCCGTACATCACGAGCAGGGCCTGGAGCTGGACGTTGGTGGCGCGCTCGATGAGGTCGAGGCGCTCGATGAGCAGCGTGACGGCGAACGCCGTGAGGGCGTTGGCCAGGAGGAAGCCGAGCCGCGTCCCGCTCGCCATGAACGGCGCCGTGCCGATCGTCAGGTACGCCCCCAGGCGGGCGAACCGCGCGATCAGCGCCCGCATGCGGGCGTCGGTGTGGCGGTCGTCGAAGAACGCTGATCGAGCTGCTACGTCGGGCATCGTCAGCCCAGGGTGGGGCTGCGCATCCCGGACGCCAATAGGCAATCCGGACAGTTCGGCGCCGGACCAAGGTCCCGAGTCAGGCGGGGGGCGTACGCAGCAACGCCGGAACGTCGATCCCGACTCCCTGCACGAGCCAGCCGAAGTCGCCGAGGCCGCCCCGCGCGATGAGCTCGGCCTCCTCGCCGGCGCCGCTCAGCGCGCGGAGGTACGCATGCGGGTCGGTGCTCGCCAGCGTGAGGTCGGGGCGGCCGCCCGTGACGCCGAGCGCGCGCAGTGCCGTGCGCTGGTCGAGCAGCAGCGTGTCCGTCGCGCCCGCGACCTCGCCCGCCGCCGCGACGGCGTCGAGCGCCACGTGCGCGGTGATGTCGGTGCTCCCGTCGGGCTTGGGGGACACCTGACGCCCCGCCTGGTAGCCGGTGAGCGTGCCGCTCGCCCAGAGCCCCGCCTCGCGCTGGCCGAGGTCGTGCGCGTAGTCGACGCAGACCGCGAGGCCGCGGTCGAGCTTCGCGACGGCCTGGCACCACGCGGCGTCGCGGCTGAGGCCGAGCTCGGCGCGTTCGCCCTCGTCGACCAGCGGCCACCAGTGGTCCAGCCAGACCTGGTCGGCGTGGTCCACGCGGTCGCCGCGGCGTTCCTCGCCGGTCGGGCTGACCTCGACGTACGCGGCGTACGCCTCGTCCTGCTCGACGACGTCGCAGGGGACGTTGTCGAGCCACTCGTTGGCGACGAGGAGGCCGGTGAACAGGCGTACGTCGCGGACGTCGCCGTGCCACGTGACGTCTGGCGGGAGGTCTCGCGGTCGCGGCGCGAGGTCGACGCCGACGAGCCGCAGCCGTGGGGCCAGCTGCGGCGCTTCGGTCGTCACGTGCTCTTGGAGTGCGCGGAGCAGTGCGCCGCGCGCCGCGGCGACCTCCACCACGACGAACGGGTCGGGGAAGTCGAGGGCGGCGTCCACGTGCGCGGCGAGGCGGAGCAGCGCGCGGGCGAAATGGGGGGACGCGGTGGCGGACGTACGGAAGTCGCGGCCGGGCGCGCCGGCGCCGGACGTGTAGAAGCCGTCCGGCCCGTACAGCGCCCGCTGCATCGCCGCGCCCCACCGCTCCCAGGTCACGGAACGAGCGTAAGCCGCGGGCGGCCGCCGCCCGAACCGGGGATGCGCGCTAGGCGCACCCAGAGTCGCTACGCATCCCAAGTTGGGTGCGGCCGCCCGTCATCACCACGGCTCCGACCCGCGACGAGGCGACCGAGTCGTTGCTCGACGCGCTGGCCGAGTACGTGCGGTCCTTCGCCGGCGAGACCGCCCCGCCGAGCGGCGGCACGCCGGTGCACGTCACCATCACCGCCGCCTGACGGAAGGTCCGGTCGGTACGCTGCGTTGCACTCGTACGTCCGGTACCCCCACAGGACTGGAACGCCGTTGCCCGCCATCCCGCGTCCCCGCCTCACCGTCGGCGTCGTCGGCGTGGGCCGGGTCGGCAGCGCGCTCGCCGTCGCGCTCTCCCGCGCCGGCCACGTCGTCACCGCCGTCTCGGGCGTCTCCGACGCCTCCCTCGGACGCGCCGCCGACCGCCTCCCGAGTGCGGCCGTCGAGCCCGCCGACGACGTCGTACGCCACGCGGAGCTGGTTCTCCTCACGGTCCCCGACGACGCGCTCGCGCAGGTGGTCGAGGGGCTGGCGACCGTCGGCGCGTTCCGCCAGGGCCAGATCGTGCTGCACACCTCCGGCCGCCACGGCCTCGACGTCCTGGAGCCCGCGACGCGGGCGGGCGCGCTCGCGCTCGCGCTGCACCCCGCGATGACGTTCGCCGGGGGAGCGGAGGACGTCGAACGCCTCGTCGGCACGTCGTTCGGCGTCACCGCGCCCGAGGAGTACCGCGCCGTCGGCGAGGCGCTCGTCGTGGAGATGGGCGGCGAGCCGGTGTGGGTGCCGGAGGAGCTGCGCGCGCTGTACCACGCGGCGCTGGCGTGGGGCGCCAACTACCTGACCACGCTCGTCACGACGGCCGCCGACCTGCTGAGCCAGGCCGGCGCCGAACGCCCCGACCTCCTGCTCGCGCCGCTCCTCGGCGCCGCGCTCGACAATGCGCTCCGCCGCGGCGACGCGGCCCTCACCGGACCCGTCTCGCGCGGCGACGCCGGCACCGTCGCCGCGCACCTGGACGTGCTGCGGCGCAACGCTCCCGAGGTCGTCCCCGCGTACGTCGCCCTCGCCCGCCTCACCGCCGACCGCGCGCTGCGCGACGGCCGCCTCGACCCCGCGCAGGCGGCCGCCCTCCTCGACACCCTGGCGGACCGGTGAACGTCGTCTCCTCCCGCGCCGACCTCGCGACCGCCCGCGCCGCCCTGCCAGGCAGGACCGCCGTCGTCATGACGATGGGCGCACTCCACGAGGGCCACCGGACGCTCATGCGCGAGGCCCGCAAGAAGGCAGACAGCCTCATCGTCACGATCTTCGTCAACCCGCTGCAGTTCGGCCCCGACGAGGACCTCGACCGCTACCCGCGACCGTTCGAGAACGACGTCGCCGCCTGCCGCGAGGAAGGCGTCGACCTCGTCTTCGCGCCGACGCCCGACGTCGTCTACCCCGACGAGCCGAAGGTCCGCGTCACGGCCGGGCCGATGGGCGACGTGCTCGAAGGTGCTACGCGACCGGGCCACTTCGACGGCGTCCTCACGGTCGTCGCCAAGCTGCTGCACCTGACGCGGCCCGACGTCGCGCTCTTCGGGCAGAAGGACGCGCAGCAGCTCGCGCTGATCCGGCGCATGGTCCGCGACCTCGACTTCGGTGCCGAGATCGTTCAGGTCCAGACCGTCCGGGAGCCCGACGGACTCGCCCTGTCGAGCCGCAACGTCTACCTCTCGCCCGCCGAGCGCGACGCGGCGCTCGTCATCTCGAGAGCGCTGCGTAACGCCGAATCCGTTGCGGCCCAAGGCCCCCAGGCCGTCATCGACGCCGCGCGCGCGACGCTCGACGCCGAGCCGCGCTTCAGGCTGGACTACGTCGCCCTCGTCGACCCCGACACGCTGGAGGGCCTGGATCGTTCTCATGAACGGGCCCTCCTCGCGATCGCGGGGTGGTCCGGCTCGACCAGGCTCATCGACAACGCCACAATTGCAGTAGGCCGACCCGGCCAGACAGGCATGTACTCGAAGGAGACGTGACCCGTGTTCCGCACCATGCTGAAGTCCAAGATCCACCGCGCCACCGTGACGCAGGCGGATCTCCACTACGTGGGCTCCGTCACCATCGACGCCGACCTCATGGACGCCGCCGACCTGCTGCCCGGCGAGCAGGTCGCGATCGTCGACGTGACCAACGGCGCGCGCCTCGAGACGTACGTCATCGCCGGCCCCCGCGGCACCGGCATCATCGGCATCAACGGCGCCGCCGCCCGCCTCGTCCACGCCGGCGACATCGTCATCATCATCAGCTACTGCACGGTGACCGACGCCGAGGCCCGCGAGCTGGAGCCGAAGGTCGTGTTCGTCGACGCCGACAACCGCATCGCCGGTACGTCCCACGACCCGGCCGACGCGTTGCCCGGCGAGCTGGACGACCTCACCGAGGACGCCCGCGACGTCAGCCGCGGCGACCTCCGAACTCACCTCCTGCGGGGCGACGTCCAGCACGAGATCGTCTGGTGAGATCCCCACGCCGCGGGGACCCCGGATGATCCCCCAGCGCCTGACGGCGGCCGACCCCGGATGGACGCTGACCGCCGACGTCGTCGTCGTCGGGTCGGGCATCGCGGGGCTCACGGCGGCGTTGCGCGCCCGAAGCGTAGGCAAGGTCCTCCTCGTCACGAAGGCGTACGTCAGCCACTCCGCCACGGCGTGGGCGCAGGGCGGCATCGCCGCCGCGCTGCACCCGCTCGACTCGCCCGAGGAGCACCTGCACGACACCCTCGTCGCGGGTGCCGGGCTCTGCGACCCCGACGCCGTCCGCGTCCTCGTGACCGAGGGGCCGCAGCGCGTACGCGAGCTGATCGAGCTCGGCGCGCAGTTCGACATGCGCGACGGCGAGCTGGCGATGACCCGCGAGGGCGGGCACCTGCGCCACCGCGTCATCCACGCCAAGGACGCCACCGGCGCCGAGGTCGAGCGCGCCCTCGTCGACGCCGTCCGCAACGCGCCCGAGATCCAGCTCATCGAGCACGCGCTCGTCCTCGACCTGCTCCTCTCGGCCGACGGCCGCGCGGCCGGCCTGACGCTGCACGTCCTCGGCGAGGGCACGGTCGACGGCGTCGGCGCCGTACGCGCCCGCGCCGTCATCCTGGCCAGCGGCGGGCTCGGCCAGGTCTACTCGTCGACCACCAACCCCAGCGTCTCCACCGGCGACGGCGTCGCGCTCGCGCTGCGCGCCGGCGCGGTGTGCCAGGACCTGGAGTTCGTGCAGTTCCACCCGACGGCGCTGCACCTTCCCGGCGGCGTCGGCGGCCAGCAGCAGCTCATCACCGAGGCGATGCGCGGCGAGGGCGCGTTCCTGGTCGACGCGAACGGCGCCCGCGTCATGGACGGCGTGCACCCGCTCGGCGACCTCGCCCCCCGCGACGTCGTCGCGAAGGCGATGTCGCGGCTCATGGCGGAGCAGGGCGTCGACCACCTGTACCTCGACGTCCGCGGCCTCGGAGCCGACCTGCTGCTCAGCCACTTCCCGACGATCGTCGGCCGCTGCCGCGACGCCGGCGTCGACCCCGTCGTCGCGCCGATCCCCGTCGCGCCCGCCGCGCACTACGCCAGCGGCGGCGTGCGCACCGACCTCGACGGGCGTACCAGCATCCCCGGCCTCTACGCCTGCGGCGAGGTCGCGTGCACGGGCGTCCACGGCGCCAACCGGCTCGCCTCCAACAGCCTGCTCGAAGGGCTCGTGTTCTCGCACCGGATCGTGGACGCGCTGGCCGACCTGCCGCCGCACGCCGAGCCCGCGGAGGACGTACGCCCCGCCGCCCTCATCGACCCCGCCGCGCGGCTCGACCTGGCGCGTTCGATGACCGAGGGCGCGGGCGTGCTGCGCAGCGCGGACTCGCTGGCGCAGACGGCGAAGACGCTCGACGCGTTGAACGCCCGACCCGCGCGCGAGCCGCGTACGGAGTCCTGGGAGACCACCAACCTGCACGCCGTCGCGACCGCCATCACCGCGGCCGCCGCGCTGCGCGAGGAGACCCGTGGCGGGCACTGGCGCGAGGACTTCCCCGAGCCGCGCGACGAGTGGCTCGGGCACGTCACGCAACGCCTCGTCGGGGGCCGCCTGGAGAGTGAGTTCGTCCGATGACGCTGTCCGCGCCCATCGTCAAGGCACTCGCGACCGCGGGGCTCGACCCCGGCCACGTCGAGGAGGTCGCGCGCAGGACGCTCGCCGAGGACCTCATGGGCGGCGTCGACGTGACGACCGTGGCGACGGTGCCGTTCGACCAGGAGGGCGTAGCCGACATCGTGGCGCGCGCCCCCGGCGTCGTCGCGGGGCTGCCGGTCGCGGCCGCCGTCTTCGAGCTCGCGGCCGACGACGACCTGATCGCGACGCTGGGCAAGGAGGACGGCGACAGCGTCGTGCGCGGCGACGTCGTCATGAACGTACGAGGGCTGACGCGGACGCTGCTGACGGCGGAGCGTTCGGCGCTCAACATCGCGTGCCACCTGTCCGGCATCGCCACGCAGACGCGGATCTGGGCCGACGAGATCGCCGGCACCAAGGCGACGATCCTCGACACCCGCAAGACGACGCCGGGGCTGCGCGTGCTGGAGAAGTACGCCGTCCGCTGCGGCGGCGGCTCCGGCTACCGGATGGGCCTGTCCGACGCGGCGATGGTCAAGGACAACCACGTCGTTGCCGCGGGCGGCGTCGCGGAGGCGTACCGGCGGGTGCGGGCGACGTTCCCCGAGGTGCCGGTCGAGGTCGAGTGCGACAGCGTGACGCAGGTCGAGGAGGCCATCGAGGCGGGCGCCGACCTGCTGCTGCTCGACAACATGACGACCGACCAGCTCCGCGAGTGCGTCCGCGTCGCGGCGGGCCGCGCGCGCCTCGAAGCCAGTGGCGGGCTGACGCTGGACCGCGCGCGCGAGGTCGCCGAGACCGGCGTGGACTACCTTTCCGTCGGCGCGCTCACCCACAGCGCGCCCGTGCTCGACCTCGGGTTCGACCTGCGCGCCAAGGAGGCGTGACGTGCTGCTCGCCGTGGACGTCGGCAACACGCACACCGTCATCGGCGTGTTCCGCGGCGACGAGCTCGTCGACCACTGGCGCATCGGCACCGACGACCGGCGTACCGCCGACGAATTGGCGCTGATGTTCCAGGGCTTCCTCGCGCTGAACGGCATGTCGTTCGAACGCCACGTCACCGGCGTCTGCGTCGGCTCCGTCGTGCCGACCGTCACCCAGGCGCTGCGCGAGATGACCCGCCGCTACTTCCACTACAACGCCGTCGTCGTCGAGCCCGGCGTCCGTACCGGCGTGCCGATCCTCACGGACAACCCCAAGGAGGTCGGCGCCGACCGGATCGTCAACGCCCTCGCCGCCGTGCACCTCTACGGCGGCCCGTGCGTCGTCGTCGACTTCGGGACCGCGACGACGTTCGACGCGGTGTCGGAGAAGGGGGAGTACGTCGGCGGCGCCATCGCCCCAGGCATCGAGATCTCCGTCGAGGCGCTGGGCGCGCGGGGCGCGCAGCTGCGGAAGGTGGAGCTGGCGAAGCCGCGCTCGGTCATCGGCAAGAACACCGTCGAGGCGTTGCAGTCCGGCATCGTCTACGGCTTCGCGGGGCAGATCGACGGGATCGTCGAGCGGATGGTGAAGGAGCTCGGGGGCTCGGCTCGGGTGATCGCGACCGGCGGCCTCGCGCCTGTCGTCCTCGAAGCCTCCGCCGTCATCGACGTGCACGAGCCGTGGCTCACGCTCGTCGGCCTGCGCCTCGTCTACGAGAAGAACGCCGGTTCCTAGGGGGCTGGCCGCAACGCCAGCCCGCGATCACCCGCGGTGACGGCGCCGCCGGTCACCTCCGCAACCGGGTTGCGGGCCGTGCGGGGAAAAAGCGCAGATCGCACCCCGATCGCGCGGAGGTCGGCCCGTGCGACGCGAACGGTCACACGCCGCACCGCCCCACCGCCGCACCGCCCCCACCGCCGCACCGCCCCACCGCCCTCACTGCAGCGGAAGCTACTGGTGAGTAGCGGCGTCGCCGTTCACCAGTTCGCCCTTGGCGTCCGCCGCAACTCACCAGTAACCGCGGGCACCCGGCTCGGGCGCGCGCCGCCGCCGCCTCGTCCCCCGCGCGGTAACTCGCGCGCGGGCCTCCTGCGTCGTCCCCTACTCTTCCGGCGTGGACGAGACCCCCGACGTGACCCCTGACGACGACCTGCCGGAGCAGATGCGCGTACGGCGCGAGAAGCTCGAGCGGCTCTTCTCCTCCGGCGTCGACCCGTACCCCGTCGCCTACCCCCGCACCACGACGCTCGGCGAGCTCCGGGAGAAGTACGGCGAGCTCGCGGCGGACACGTTCACCGGCGACAAGGCCGGGGTTGCCGGGCGGGTCGTCTTGAACCGGGTCACCGGGAAGCTGACGTTCGCCACGCTGCGGGACGGCACCGGCGAGGTGCAGGTCATGCTCTCGCTGGACAAGGTCGGCGACGAGCGGCTTGCTGCCTGGAAGGCCGACGTCGACATCGGCGACCACGTCGGCGTCACCGGCGAGGTCATCACGTCGCGCCGCGGCGAGCTGTCGATCCTCGCCGACGACTGGCGCATCACGAGCAAGGCGTTGCGGCCGCTGCCCGACAAGTGGAAGGGCCTGACCGACACCGAGTCGCGCGTACGGCAGCGTTACGTCGACCTCATCGTCAACCCGGACGCGCGGACGATGCTGCGTACGAGGTCCGAGGTCGTGCGCTCCCTGCGGAACTCCTTGACAGCGCGCAAGTACCTCGAGGTCGAGACCCCGATGCTCCAGCCGATCCACGGCGGAGCGGCCGCGCGGCCGTTCATCACGCACCACAACGCGCTCGACGTCGACCTCTACCTGCGAATTGCGCCCGAGCTGTATTTGAAGCGTCTCGTCGTGGGCGGCATGGAGCGGGTGTTCGAGATCAACAGGAACTTCCGCAACGAGGGCGTCGACACGCGGCACAACCCCGAGTTCACGATGATCGAGGCGTACGAGGCGTACGGCGACTACGGCACCATGGCGACGCTGACCCGCGAGCTGATCCAGCAGGCGGCGCTCGACGCGACCGGCAGCCTCGTCGTGCCGACGCCCGACGGAGGCGAGCTCGACCTGTCCGGCGACTGGCCGCGGGTGCCGATCCTCACCGCGATCTCGCAGGCCGCGGGCTTCGAGGTACGGCTCGACGCCGGCGTCGACGTGCTGCGCAAGCAGGCCGACGAAGCGGGCGTACCGGTCGATCCCGCCTGGGGCGCGGGCGCGATCGTGCTGGAGATGTACGAGCGCCTGGTCGAGTCCACGACGACGACGCCGACGTTCTTCACGGACTTCCCCAAGGACGTCTCGCCGCTGACGCGCGAGCACCGCGACGACCCGCTGCTCGCGGAGCGCTGGGACCTCGTGGCCCTGGGGCGCGAGATCGGCACGGCGTACAGCGAGCTCGTCGACCCCGTCGAACAGCGCCGGCGGCTGACCGAGCAGGCGGCGTTGAAGGCCGGGGGAGACCCCGAGGCAATGGAGCTCGACGAGGACTTCCTGCGCGCGCTGGAGTACGGCATGCCCCCGTCGGGCGGGATGGGAATGGGAATCGATCGGCTCGTCGTCCTGCTGACGGGCGCGCCGAGCATCCGTGACGTCATCGCTTTCCCGTTGCTGCGTCCGGAGTAGTTGTCGCGCGACACGCCGTGGCTGGTTTTGCGCGGTTGGGCTTGGACGGGCATTATTCGACGTGCTCGCAAATAACCCCCCAATGCCCAGGGAGCGAATCGTGGCGCAGAAGGTTCAAGTACTGCTGGTGTGCGACATCTGTGAGGGTGGCAAGCCCGGCAGCGAGACGATCGGCTTCGGTGTCGACGGCTCGTCCTACGAGATCGACCTGTGTGACAAGCACGCGAAGAACCTTCGCGACAGCGTCGCGCAGTACGTCGGCGCCGCCCGCCGGGCGTCGTCGGCCGGCCGCTCCGGCGGCCGCGGGCGGGGGCGTTCCTCCGGGGGCGCGGACCGTCAGCGCACCCAGGAGATCCGCGCCTGGGCCCGCAGCAAGGGCATCAAGGTGAGCGAGCGTGGCCGGCTGTCGTCGGACATCGTCGCCAAGTACGAGGCCGCGAACGGCCGCTAGGCACCCCGCGCCGCCCGCACGGCGCGCTGAACTTCCCTTCCGGAGGCCGCCCCAGAGTGGGCGGCCTCCGGCACGTCCGGGGTCCGGTGGCCCAGTCCGTGCGGCGTTTCGTGCACGGAACGCGCCACGGTCGACGTTCCGTCAACGAAACGCCACACCGCTCGGGGGGTCGGGGTCCGGTTACGCCGGGAGCGAACCCGGTTGGCCGTACGTCGGAGGGGGAACACGCGCCGTAAGCCGAGAGTTGAACCGGAGGTCACCAACCAGACGAACCAGGCCCAGCCGCCCGCTCTTCCGGACCCCCCTCAAGGGACCGGCCTGCGGGGATACGATGCGGGAGGTGGCTCGTCCAACGACGGACGGGTCGCGCTTCCCGACAGGGAGAGACCAATGTTCGAGCGTTTCACCGACCGCGCCCGACGCGTCGTGGTCCTGGCCCAGGAAGAGGCCAGGATGCTCAACCACAACTACATCGGGACCGAGCACATCCTGCTCGGCCTGATCCACGAGGGCGAAGGCGTCGCGGCGAAGGCTCTCGAGTCGCTCGGCATCTCGCTGGAGGGCGTACGCCAGCAGGTCGAGGAGATCATCGGCCAGGGGCAGCAGGCGCCGAGCGGGCACATCCCGTTCACGCCGCGCGCCAAGAAGGTCCTCGAGCTCAGCCTCCGCGAGGCGTTGCAGCTCGGCCACAACTACATCGGCACCGAGCACATCCTGCTGGGCCTGATCCGCGAGGGTGAGGGTGTCGCGGCGCAGGTGCTGGTCAAGCTCGGCGCCGACCTCAACCGCGTACGGCAGCAGGTCATCCAGCTGCTGTCGGGCTACCAGGGCGGCAAGGGCGAGCCCGCGGGCGCCGGCGGCCCCGGCGAGGGCACGCCGACGACGAGCCTCGTGCTCGACCAGTTCGGCCGCAACCTGACGCAGGCGGCGCGCGAGTCCCGTCTCGACCCGGTCATCGGGCGCGAGAAGGAGATCGAGCGCGTGATGCAGGTGCTGTCGCGCCGTACCAAGAACAACCCCGTCCTCATCGGCGAGCCCGGCGTCGGCAAGACCGCCGTCGTCGAGGGGCTCAGCCAGGCGATCGTCCGCGGCGAGGTCCCGGAGACGCTCAAGGACAAGCAGCTCTACACGCTCGACCTCGGCGCGCTGGTGGCGGGCAGCCGCTACCGCGGTGACTTCGAGGAGCGGCTCAAGAAGGTCCTCAAGGAGATCAAGACCCGCGGCGACATCATCCTGTTCATCGACGAGCTGCACACGCTCGTCGGCGCCGGCGCGGCCGAGGGCGCGATCGACGCGGCGAGCATCCTCAAGCCGATGTTGGCCCGCGGTGAGCTGCAGACCATCGGTGCCACCACGCTCGACGAGTACCGCAAGCACCTGGAGAAGGACGCCGCGCTGGAGCGCCGCTTCCAGCCGATCCAGGTCGGTGAGCCCACGCTGGCCCACACGATCGAGATCCTCAAGGGCAACCGCGAACTCTACGAGCAGCACCACCGCGTCGTCATCACCGACGAAGGCATCGTCGCGGCCGCGAACTTCGCGGACCGCTACATCACCGACCGCTTCCTCCCGGACAAGGCGATCGACCTCGTCGACGAGGCCGGCTCGCGTATGCGACTGCGCAAGCTATCGAAGCCTCCGGAGCTGAAGGAGCTCGACGACCGCATCACGCTGCTCACGACCGAGCGCGAGACGGCGGCCGAGCGTCAGGACTACGCGCGTGCGCAAGAGCTCAAGGGCGAGGTGCAGACGCTTCAGAAGGAGCGCCGCGACGCCGAAGAAGCCTG
>DATMES010000069.1 GCA_035556555.1 Frankiaceae bacterium | reverse complement strand
CCGGATCGGCCGCGCGGCAGCGCGTGCCGGTGCGTCAACTGGGTGCACGAGCCCCCTTACTGCGCTCCAGCGCTGAGATGCCTGCGGCGCAGCGTGCTGGAGCGTCCTGGCCGAGCCAGGATGGAAAAGGCTCCGGGTTGCACCCCGTGGGGGGAAAAGACGCAAAACGCACCCCGATGCCCGCCGCTTCCCGCCCGCAGATGATCACCTGTGTCCCCTGGACGACCTTTCGCGTGCTCGCCAGGGGACACAGGTGATCGTTTCGCGGGCGGCCTCAGCCACCGGTGCCGGTGACGATCGTGAGGCAAGGCGGGGCTTCGTCGTGGTAGCCGCTGGCGTCGTACCACGTCGCGTGACTGCACAGGTACACCGGTACGTCGTCCGAGATCTCCATCGTCGTCGCGTACGCGATGACGGCGACGCCGTCGCCACCCACGCTCCGGACCACGACCCGGTCTCCGTCACCAGCGCGCACGGTGCATGTGAGCACCATGCGGCTCGCCGCGGGCTCGACCCACTCCGCATGCACCAGCAGGAGCGTCGAGTCGGGCGATGCGCTCGGGCTTGGGTCGGTCATCGTGGTCACGTCGCAAGCACCACCCGTTGCCGCCGCTGCCGGGACAACGACCGAGCCGAGCGCCAGAAGAAGAGCCGCGACAATGGGGAGTCTCATTCATTTCTCCTGTAGGGGTAGGAGTGAGGGCGGGAGGTTAGCGGCGTCAGCGGCCCGTGCAGGCCGGATAGCGGGTGCACGAGGTGAACGTCCCGTACCTGCCCTGGCGCGGCACCAGCCAGCCCGCGCACCCCGGCTGCCTGCAAGGCCCGGTCGCGCCGTCGGGGCGGTCGCCACGCTCGTCCTCCGGCACCTCGACGAGCCCGGGGCACGACCTGCCGAGCAGGCAGACGTACGCCGCCGCCCCGCCTCCCCGCCGCAGCACGGTCGGTCCGTCGCAACGCTCGCAGGGCTCGTTGACCGGCTCGCCGAGCGTGCGGCGCGGCGCGCGCGCGGGTCGCAGGAGGTCGGCGAGGGCGTTCGGGAGGGCGCTGCCCTTGACCCGCAGGTAGCGCCGTTCGGTATCGGGCTCGAGCCCGAGGTCGCCGCCGCCGGCCCACGCCAGGTCGGAGTCGACAGTGAGAACGCGTTCCTCCATCGCCGCCCACAGGTCCACGTCCACGCCGGCCTCGCGCATCTGGTCGATCAACGCCGCGGCGCGCGGCTGCTCGGTGGGCGGCCGCGTGACGACGCGGACCGCGACGCCGCGGGCGAGCAGGCCGCGCAGGATCGGCGACCACCGCGCCATGCCGTGCGCGGTCACCCGCGGCGTGAACATCGCCACCTCGGTCCCCGCCGTCTCCAGGTCGGCTGCGAGCCGTTCGCCGGACTCGACGGAGAACGCCCCCCGCAGCACCTCCTCGACGGGCAGCGCGCGGCCGCGCTCCCGCAGTGCGCGGAGCAGGGCGCGGGCGGTGCCGTTGGCCGGCGTGCGCGCCGCGAGGAACGCCGCCTCCCCCAGCACGACGAGCTGGTCGCGGGCGCGGGACACGGCGACGTTGAGGAGCCTGGCCTGCGGGTCGTCGCGCCCGGCGGCGCGGGAGGCGGGGCCTGGTGAGGCGCCGTACGCGTCGGCGAGGTCCACGACGACGACGTCCTGCTCGTTGCCCTGGAACCGGTGCACGGTGCTGACCCACGACCGCGCGGCGTTGCCGAAGCGGTCGGTGAGCAGCGCGGCGACGAGGCGTTCCTGGGCGGCGTACGGCGTGACGACGCCGGTCGACCCGTCGGTGAGGACGTCGAGGATCGCGGCGACGAGAACGGCGTGCACCGGGTTGAAGCGCGATCCCCGCCCCGCCACACCGGCCCACGCGCCGAACGCGCTCGTGTCGACGTAGAGCAGCGGCGCGCCGCCGGCGAGCAGCACCGGCGTCGTCGGCGCCGAGGCGCGGCCCGTCGCGAGCGGGTTGTCGTCGTAGAACAGCTCGGTGACGAGGTCGGCGATCTCGGGCCGCATCCGGTACTGCGTCCGCAGCGCCGCGAGCCACTCCGGCGGTGTCCCCGCCTCGAGCAGCGCGGGCAGCCCGATGGCGTGGAACGCGTCCGTCGCCAGCCAGCGCGCGACCTCCGGCGAGGTGTCCGACACGATCGCCGGCAGCTGGCGGAAGTCGCCGGCCACGACGACCGACGACGACGCGAGACCGCTGGCGTACGCCGTCATCGGCAGCATGAGCATCGACGCCTCGTCCACGACGACGACGTCGAACTCCCTCTCCGGCAACGCTCCCAGCCACGTCTGGTAGACGGTGGTCGCGACGACGAGCGCGTTGTCGGCGAGGCCGAGCGCCGCCGACTCGACCACGCGGTCGATCTCGTCGAGCCGGTCGCGCAGCCGCGAACGTTCCTCCCCCAGGTCGTGGTCCGCGCCGAGCGTCCCCTGCCCCGCGGCCTCCGCCTCGGTCGCGTCGAGTCGTCGCGCGATGTCCGCGCGCTCGGTGAGCAACGGTGCCGAGACCCGTTGGGAGACGGCGTCGGAGGCGAGGTGCGCGACGTCGTCGTGGACGACCGTGCCGAGCCGGAGCACCTGCCCGTCGGGCAGGTCGAGCAGCGAGTCGACGCGGGCGAGGGCGGTGTCGACGGCGGCGTTCGTGTTGGAGCAGAGCAGCACCGAACGCCCCGCCCGCGCGTGCGCCGCGACGACGTGCGCGACGGTCGTGGTCTTGCCGGTGCCCGGCGGCCCCCACACGAACGTCACCTCGCTGCCCGTCGCGAGCGCCGCCGCGTCGGCCTGCTCGGCGTTAAGCCCGGGGGTGTCGATGGTGTCGCGCTTCGAGGTGATCGGGTCCTCGCCGAGCACCCGCGCGACGAGGTCGAGGTTGAGCGGCGCCTCGTCGGCGAGGACCTCGTCGAGGCGGGCGGCGAGGCGTTCGAGGAGGAACGACGCGTCGGCGATGAGGATGGCGTGCTCGACCATGGCGCCGACGTCCTCGGCGAGCGCGACGACCAGCTCACGGTCGTTGCGGGTCGCGACCTCGCCGTCGACCTCGCGGCCGTCGTCGAGGACGAGCCTGATGGGGGTGTCGTCGGGGAGGCCAGCGCCCGGCACGTCGGGGAACGCGTACGTCGTCCGCTTGCCCGCCGTCCCGAGCCGCGCGCCGCCGAGGACGGTGCGGCCCTGGAGCGTACGGTCGGCGCGCAGCGTCTCGACCTCGGCGCGCAGCGCGCCGGCCATCGCGCGCAACGCGTCGTCCACCACGCCGTACATCCTTCCAGCGCGCCCCGGCCAGCCCCGCCGACCCCGGCGGTTACTGGTGAGTAGCGACAATCGGCGAGCACGAACTGGTGAACCACGACGTCGCTACTCACCAGTAACTTCCGACGCGGGGCGGGGCGGGATCGAACCGATTCGCGCGCGGAGGAGTCGAACGGGGCATGGACGACCTGTCGGAGTGGCTGGCGGAGGCGTACCCGGGGGCGTACCGCACCGCGCGGCTCATCCTCCGAGACCCGCAGGAGGCGGAGGACGCCGTGCAGGACGCGTTCCTGCGGGCGTGGCGGTTCCGGGCGTCGGCGCCGCGGGACGCGGGGTGGCAGCCCTGGCTGTACCGCGTCGTCGTCAACGCCTGCTGCTCCCGCCTGCGCCGCGAGGTCCCCCGCCGCGAACGCCGCGCCGACCTCGACGGCGACTACGAGGACGACGCGCCTGGTCCAGAGGTCGCCGCGCTGCACGCGGAGGAGGTCTCCGCGGTGGTCGACGCGCTGGCCGCGCTGCCGGAGAGCCTGCGCATCCCCGTCGTCCTCCGCTACTACACGGGCCTGTCGGAGAAGGACATCGCGACCGCCATCGGCCGCCGTCCCGGCACGGTCAAGTCCAGGCTCTACGACGCCCGGCAGCGGCTCGCCGCCGACCCCGGCCTGCGCGCGCTCGTGAACGAGGAGGCGGTCCGATGATCGACGAAGCCGTGCTGGAGCGCCTGCTGCGCGAGGAGGCGGACACGTACGTCCCGCCGCCCGACGGCCCCGACGACATCCTGCTGCTCGCCGCCGAGGCGGCGGACGCCAGGCCGCCGCGCGCGAAGTGGTTCGCGGGGGCGGCGGCGGCCGCGGCGATCGTCGCGATCGCCGTCGCGGTGCCGCGGCTGCCGGGCAGCACGACGTACTCCGACACGGCGTCGGAGCAGTACGGCGGCGGCACCGCGGTGGCCCTCAACGACGACAGCGCCACGACGAGGGGCTGGTCGGAGTACGACGCCGGCGGCAAGGGGGAGCTCGCGTACAAGAACGCCGACGGCACGCACGTCGTCCGCACCGGCGAGGTCTGGCTGACGACGCCGAGGGACCGCGTCGGCCCCGCGCTGCGCGACGTCGCGCGGCTGGCGGCGGCGCACGGCGGGTTCGTCGCCGAGTCCAACGCCGAGACGGCGTCGGAGCAGCCGAGCGGCTTCGTGACGGTGCGGGTGCCGGTGGCGTCGTTCGACAAGACGGTGGACGAGGTCGAGCGGCTCGGGGAGGTACGCCGCTCCAGCAGCGACGGCAAGGACGTCGGCACCGAGGTCGCCGACACCAAGGCGCGCCTGAAGTCCCTGACCGCGACCCGCGCGCAGCTGCGCGCGCTGCTCGCCGACGCGACGAACGTCGGCGAGGTGCTCGCGGTCCAGGAGCGCATCACCGAGACGCAGACGGAGATCGAGAAGCTGCAGGCGACGCAGGCCTCGCTGACCGACCGCACGACGTACGGCACCCTCCGGGTCATGGTCTCGGTGCCCGGGTCGGAGGAGCCGCCGGACGGCGGGTTCAGCGGAGCGTGGGAGGACGCGAAGAACGGCTTCGCCGGCGGCTTCGAGGCGCTGGTGCGGGCGTCGGGGACGATCGCGTTCCTGCTCGTCGCGGGCGGCGTGCTGCTGGTGCTGGCGCGGCGGGCGTACCGCTACTGGGTCAGAGGCGCCGTCTGAGGACCTTGCCGGCCTCGTTGCGCGGCAGGGCGTCGGTGAAGACGACGTCACGCGGGACGTAGTGCCGGGCCAGCGACCGCTTCACGGCATCGCGCACGTCGTCCTCCGTCAGGGAGGAGTCGGCGCGGACGACATACGCGCGCAGCCGCTGCCCCCACTCGTCGTCCGGTACGCCCACGACGGCCACGTCGGCGACGGACGGCAGCGCGGACAGCACGTCCTCGACCGGCTGGGGGAAGACGTTCTCGCCGCCCGAGACGATCATGTCGTCCTCGCGGCCAGAGACGTACAGCCGGCCGTCGGCGTCGAGGTGCCCGAGGTCGCCGGTCGAGACCAGCCCGTCGCGCACCTCCTTGCTGTCGCCGGAGGTGTACGACTCGATGGTCATGGCGCTGCCGACGAAGATCCGCCCGGTCTCGCCCGTCGGCAGCGGCTCGCCGTCCGCACCGAGGACCGCGACCGTGGTGCCGTACGGCGGCCGCCCCACCGACCCCGGCGCCTCCCGCATGTCCGATGGCCCGGCGATGGCGGCCCACGCGACCTCGGTGGAGCCGTAGAGGTCGTAGAGCACGTCGCCGAACCGGTCCAGGAACGCCGTCGCGACGTCCGGCGGCAGCGCCGACCCGCTGACAGCGACGACGCGGAGCGACGACGTGTCGTACGGCGTCTCCACGGCGAGCAGCCGCCGCAGCATGACCGGCACCGCGACGATCGCGGTCGCCTGGTGCTCCTCGACGGCGCGCAGCGTCGCCTCGGCGTCGAAGGAGCCCGTCAGCACGACCGTCGAGCCGAGCGTCAGCCCGACCATCCACTGCAGGAACCCCCACGCGTGGAACAGCGGCGCCGCCACCACCGTCGTCTCCCGTGCCTTGAACGGGATCGCCTGCAGCAGCGCGACGGCCGGCTCCAGCGACGTCGGCGGCGCGCGGCGGGCGCCCTTGGGCCGGCCGGTCGTGCCCGAGGTGAGGATGACGAACGTCGCCTGCTCCTTGGGCGCGCGCGGCCTCGCGGTCCCGTACTCCTCGGCCAGCGCCGCGAAGTCGCCGGCCGAGTAGGCGCGCACCCCCTCCGGCACGCGGTCGGCGAGCGAGGGCGAGTGCACGATCGCGACGAGCCCCTCGGACTCCACGACGCCGGCCACCTCGGGCGCGGCGGAGCCGGTGTTGAGGAGCACCACGGTCGCGCCGACCTTGACCAGCGCGACGAGCGAGAGGACGAACGATCTGTCGTTGCGGCAGAGCAGCCCGACCGGCTGCCCCGCCTCGATGCCCTCCTCGAGGAGGTACGCCGCGAGCGCCGTCGTCATCCGGTCGACGTCGGCGTTCGTCAGGGTGCCCTCGGGGTCGATGACGGCCGCGCGGCGGGGCTCGCGGACGGCGCGCATGGCGTACCCCCCGGCCGGCGTGATGCCCCAGAACGCGAGCGCCGCGGCCATGCCGACCGCCTGGTCGGGGCGCGGCGGGCGGAGGATGCCGGCGCGGGCGAGGGTGGCGAGCGCGGCGACGGCGTTGCGCGGGGAGGGGCCTGGCACGAGCCCGAGTCTGCCAGTTGCCACACGCACCCGGCCCGAGCGAGTCACGGCGGGCTAGCCGGGACGGGTCATTCCACAAGTTGGCCCTCGCCCTGTCTCATGGACCTGTCGATAGGGACGAGGTGACGACTCTGGCATCCGCGGTGCCAGCCGTTCGGGGGACTCGACGCTGGATGGGCGTGGGGCAGTCCTCCGACCCCGACGCGTCCGCCGCCGGGCGCGCGGCCGCCACGGCGGCGATCACCGGCGAGGCGCCGAAGCTGCTCGTCGTCTTCTGCTCCGACTCCTACGACCTCTCCGCCCTGCTGCGTGGCATCGCCGAGGTGTCCGGCGGCGCGCCGCTGATCGGCTGCTCGACGGCCGGCGAGATCGCGACGAACGGGCCCGCCGACGCGAGCGTCGTCGTGACGGCGTTCGGCGGGGACGGCTTCTCCGTCGAGACCCGCGCCGCCAAGGGCGTCGCCGCCCGGCTGCGCGAGGCCGGCGCCGAGGTCGCGGGCGCGCTGCGCCCCGTCGAAGGCAAGCCGCACCAGGTCCTGCTCCTGCTCACCGACGGCCTCGCCGGCGACCAGCAGGAGATCGTCCGCGGCGCGTACGGCGTCGTCGGCGCCGCGGTCCCGCTCGTCGGGGGCTGCGCGGGCGACGACCTCAAGATGCGCACGACGTACCAGCTGCACGGCACCGAGGTCCTGGGCGACGCGATCGTGGCGGCGGCGATCTCGTCGGACGCGCCGTTCGGGATCGGCGTGCAGCACGGCTGGCGTCCCGTCGGCGAGCCGATGCTCGTCACCAAGAGCGGCGGCAACCGCGTCCACATGCTCGACGACCGCCCCGCGCTCGACGTCTACCTCGAACGCCTCGACGCGCCGGCGGAGGCGCGGACCGACCCGGCGGCGTTCACGAAGTTCGCGCTGACCCACCCGCTCGGCCTGTCTCGGCGGTCGGCGGAGCCGCAGGTGCGGTTCGTGGCGGAGGCGGACTTCGGCGACCGTTCGATCGGCTGCATCGCGGAGGTGCCGCAGGGCGGCGTCACGTGGTTCATGGAAGGCGACGCCTCCTCGGTGCTCGCCGCGACCGACAAGGCCTGCGACGCGGCGCTGTCCGCACTGAACGGAGCGCGGCCGCTGGGGCTGCTGGCGTTCGACTGCATCGCGCGGCGCGAGGTGCTCGGCGAGGGCATCCGCGCCGAGATCGACCGCGTCGCCGAGGTCGCGGGCGGCGCGCCGGTCGCGGGCTTCTACACGTACGGCGAGATCGCGCGCACCCACGGCATCAGCGGGTTCCACAACCAGACGCTCGTCGTGCTGGCGGTGAGCTGACGTGGCAGTGAGCTCGGGCGACTGGTCGACGCACCAGCTCGCGGAGTTCCTGGCCATCGTGTCGTCGTTCCGCGACGAGCAGGCCGCGCTGGCCGGCGCCGCGGAACGCGTCGCGGAGGCGCTCGAGGCCGAGGTCGGCGTCGCGGTGCTCGACGGCGCGGTGCGCGCGTCCGTGGGCTTCTCGCGCGGCGCCGTACCCGCGGACGAGCTGCTCGCGCTCGGCGCGGACTGGCAGCAGCGCGCGGTGGACCTGCCCTGCTTCGGTACCGGCGCCGCGGCCGTGGCACGCCTCGACGACGCGGACGACGCGTGGCTGCTCGTCGTACGGGCCGGGAGCGAGTCGTTCACGGTGCCCGAGGTCACGCTGCTGCGCGCCATGGCGCGGGTGCTGTCGCAGTCGCTGCGCATGCTCCGCGTCCTTGCCGGCGAACGCGCCCTGCGCGAACGCTCCGAGCGCCAGTCGGCGGAGCGCGCCGCGCTGGTGACGTTGCTGACCGAGCGTCAGAAGCTGCTCGAACGCCTCGGCCGCATCCAGCGCTCCATCTCGCACCGCGCGCCGTTGCAGGAGGTGCTCGACGCGATCACGCACGGCGCGCACGAGCTGCTCGGCGACCAGGTGTGCGGCCTGCGGCTCATCGACCCGGACAACCCCGCGGAGTACGTCCTCGCGTCCTGCTGCGGCGTCAGCGACGAGGACTGGTCGGCCGCCGAACGCGGCCCGGTCGGCCAGGGCGCCGGCGGACGCGCCATCGTCGAGAACCGGCTCGTCATCGTCGAGGACTACGCCACGGAGCCGAACACCGTTCCCGTCTTCAAGGACCGGCAGCTGACGACGGCGATGGCGACCCCTGTCCACGAGAACGGCCGCGTCGTCGGCTCGCTCGTCGTGGCGTCGTACGTCCCAGGCAGGCACTACGGCGTCCTCGAGCAGGAGGCGCTGACGTCGCTCGCGCAGCACGCCTCGCTCGCGCTGACCGATGCCAAGACCGTCGAGGCGATGCGCGAGGCGCAGCGCGCGAAGGACATGTTCCTGGCGATGGTGTCGCACGAGCTGAAGACGCCGCTGACCGTGATCATGGGGACGCTGCGGACGTTGCAGCACCACGGCCCCGGGCTCCCGCCCGAGGTCGCGGTGGAGATGACGGCGGCGGCGTACGCGCGCGGCGAGGAGCTGCGCAGGCTCATCGACCGGCTGCTGCGCGGCGCCCGCGCGGAGCTCGCCGGCGCGCGCCGCGACGCGACGCTGCGCGAGCTCGTGACGCACGCCGTGGACGGGTTCGCGCAGCTGCGCAGGCTCACCATCGACGTCCTCGACGACACGGACCTGCTGGTCGACACGGTGGCGTTCGCCGACGTGCTCGGCATCCTCGTCGAGAACGCCGTCGCGCACTCCCCCGTCGACGCGCCCGTCACCGTGTCCGCGCGGCCGTGCGGCGCCGACGTCCGCGTCGCCGTGAGCAACCCGGGCGCGATCCCGGCGGACGTGGACCCGGCGACGCTGTTCCTGCCGTTCCACCGCGGCGGCGACGCGCGGTCGTCCGGCGTCGGCCTCGGGCTCTACATCGCCGCGCGGCTCGCCGACTCGATGGGGGGCGACATCGACGTGGCGAGCGAGGACGGGTGGGTGACGTTCACGCTGCGGGTGCCGCGGTACGTCCAGACGCCCGCGCTGCCCCCGCCCGCGCCGGTGGTGGCGCTGGGAGCGACGGCGTAGGAGCGCGCGTCAGGCCGCTCCGAGGGAGCGGGCCCGGTCAGAGGTCGAGACGGAGGTACGCGAGCCGCGCGCGACCGGCACCGGCCGTCTGCCGGAACGCCACGTCCACGACACCGTGCCAGCGTCCCTCGCGCCCCGACAGCCCGGTTGCCTGCACGATCGACGCCGTCGCGGCCATCCGCGTCGCGGGGTCGCCGCCGGGGTTCGGCGCGCAGACCGGGTCGCGGCTGACGCACGCCGACACCGCGGGCGCGGTCGCGACGGAGCCTGCGACGAACTGCCCGAGCAGCACGGCGTACGACCCGGCCGGCTGCCGGAACGCGTGCCGCAGCACGACGTGGTCGACCGCGTCGTCGGTGTCGGGGGCGACCTCGCGTTCGTCGGTGTGGAGGACCTGCGTCGTACGCCGCAGCGAGGGCCGCAGCGTCTGCCCGCGCCCCGACTCCAGCGGGATCGTCACGTCGGCCGCGCCGTCGGCGAGCAGGTAGACGGTGTACGTCCCCGGGTCGAGCAGCGGGTGCGCGCCGCCGCCGTGCGCGGCCAGCACCACCGGCGGCTGCCGGACCGCGGGCCGCGCGTCGACCGTCGTGTCGAACGCCGCCACCCGCAGCACGCCGCCGCGCCCCACCCCCGCGGCGGAGCGGACGTACACGCCGCCGTACGTCCCCGAGCCGATGGTCACGGACGCGTCGCGCAGGTTGAGCCGGGTCGGGGTCGTGACGCGGAACGTCGCCACCACCGGGCCTGTCCCCGTCACCACCAGCGCCGGCGCGGGGTCGAGCGGGCTCGCACCCGCCGGCGCCGCGACCCCCGCCACGAGCGCCAGCGCGGCGACCCACCGCAGGCGCCTCACGCCTCCTCCAGCGTCTCGACCTCGTCGCCGAAGCAGTACGTCCCCCACCCGACGGGGAGCGTCCCCTCCTTGATGCCACACGTGAACGTGTGGTCGTCGGCGAGGTCGCGGTTGGTGTCGCGCACCGCGACGAACCGCTCGGCGAGTCGCAGGCGGACGAGCTCCTGCCCGACGAGGAGCTGCCGGTAGACGCCGCCGCCGCGCATCTCGACGGTGCTCGGCCCCCGCTGCGGCATGGAGACGTAGCAGGAGCGGACCTCGTTCGTGACGCCGATCCCGGTGAACGGGTTCGCGGAGCAGTAGCCGTCGAAGAAGTGCGCGCCGCTGATGTAGCCGGTGCGCAGGTTGCGGTCGAACGCGACGTCGAAGCTCTCCTCGAACTGCCAGACCCCGGCGGCGTCGTACACCGTCTGCTGCACGGTGCCGAGGCGGTACGACATCGGGTCGCGCGGCGCGGGCGCGGCGAGGCCCTGCGCGACGTCCGCGTCGAGGCCGCGGCGCGACGTGAGCGAGGCCGGCTCCTCGGCAGCCGGCAGGAACGGCCCGCGCGGGACGCCGCGCCGGCGCAGCCCGCCCTCGAGCCGCGTGACGACGGCCTCGCACGTGTCGGAGATCGTGATCTGCACGGCGGCGGCGAGCGTCGCCACGTCGACCACGGCTGGAGAGGCGAAGGCGCATCTGCCGCCGGACGGCGTCCCTGCGCCGACGACGGACCCGACGGACACGCGCCGGCCGCCGGCGAAGGCGACGACCTCGGGCGGGGCGGCGGAGGCGGGCGCGGAGAGCGCCGCGAGCAGGCCGCAGGCGAGCAGGACGCGAGTGTTCACATTTCCCCCGTACCGGTGCGAACTGACGATTGCGGGAACTATCCCGACGCCGGACGACGCCGGTCAAGCGTCGCGGCGGCGTACGGCGCCGCGCGGCACGAACGCGCCGTTCACCCCTCGCCGCGCCCCGCCAGCCCCTCGCCCTCGCGGGTCAGCGCGACCAGGCGCGACACCGCGCGCAGGTACTTCTTGCGGTAGCCGCCGGCCAGCATCTCCTCGGGGAACAGCCGGTCGAACGCCACCCCCGACGCGAGCACCGGCACGTCGCGGTCGTAGAGCCGGTCGGCGAGCACGACGACGCGCAGCGCCGTCGCCTGGTCGGGCACGGGCGCGACGTCGCGCAGGCAGACGAGGGGAACGCCGTCCAGCAGGTCGCCGTAGCGGACCGGGTGCAGCGACTCGAGGTGCCGGCAGAGCGCGGCCCAGTCGTCGAGCGACGCGCCGGGAGCCGACGCCGCGCGCGACTCGAGCTCGGCCTCCGAGACCGGCGGCGGCGCGTCGGGCAGGCCGCGGTGGCGGTAGTCCTCCCCCTCGATCCGCAGCACGTCGAAGTGCGCGGCGAGCCCCTGGATCTCGCGCAGGAAGTCCTCGGCCGCGAAGCGCCCCTGGCCGAGCCGGCCGGGCAGCGTGTTGGAGGTCGCGGCGAGGCGGACGCCGCCGTCGACCAGCCGCCGCAGCAGCGTCGAGATGAGTACCGTGTCGCCGACGTCGTCGAGCTCGAACTCGTCGATCGCGAGCAGCCGGTGGCCGCTCAGCGCGTCGACGGTCTCGGCGAAGCCGAGCGCGCCGGTGAGGTTGGTCAGCTCGGCGAACGTGCAGTACGCCTTCGGCTCCGGCGCCGCGTGCCAGAGCGACGCGAGGAGGTGGGTCTTGCCGACGCCGTACCCGCCGTCGAGGTAGACGCCGGGCTTCGGCTCGGGGGCGGCGCGGCGGAAGAACGAGCGCTTCGGCGGGCCCTCCCGCAGGTACGCGGCAAACGCCTCCAGCGCACCCACCGCCGCGGCCTGCGACGGCTCACCGGGGTCGGGGACGTACGTCGCGAAGCGCACCTCGTCGAACCGCGGTGGCGGCGCCAGCGACGCCACCAGCGCACCAGGGCGGATCTCCGGGACGCGGTCGACGAGGCGGACGGGGCTACCCGCCGGGGTAGCCCCGCCGACGGGAGAAATCACCACGAACCCGACTGTATCGGGGTGACCCGTTCGGATAGTTCGGCGTGGCATTCGGCGCAATCGGTCAAGGGGCCGTTCGCCAGGTCCGATCCAGAGAGGGAACGTCCTGCCCCCGCCGGAAGGCTCGTGCCCGTGCTGTCGTCACACCGTTCCCTCCGTCTCGTCCTCGCCGTCGCGAGCGCCGTCGTCGTCGCGCCGCTCGCCGCGTCGCCCGCCGCCGCGGAGTTCAGCCCGGCCGGCTACGCCGACGCGACGGTCTCCTCGGCGGTCGTGACGGTGCCGATGGTGTTCCCCGTCATCGGGCCGACGAGCTACTCGGACACCTACCTCGCCTGCCGTTCCGGCTGCACGCGGCGGCACTTCGGCCAGGACCTCATGGGCCCGAAGATGCGCCAGGCGGTCGCCGTCTTCAACGGCATCGTGCAGTCCGTGAAGAAGGAGTCCTACGTCGGCGAGGGCAACTACCTCACGATCAAGGGCGACAACGGCTGGTCGGCCAACTACATCCACATGAACAACGACACGCCCGGCACCGACGACGGCCGCGGCACCGCGAAGTACTTCCTCGCCCCCGGCATCTACGAGGGCAAGCGCGTCTTCGCCGGCCAGCTGCTCGGCTGGGTCGGCGACTCGGGCAACGCCGAGGGCACCGCCCCGCACCTGCACTTCGAGCTGCGCAAGGGTGACCCGTGGAGCGGCGTCGTCTACAACGCGTTCTCCTCCCTCAACTCCGCGCGCAGGCTCACCAAGCCGACGACGTCCGGCCCGCACCACGAGGGGACGTTCGTCAAGGGCTGCTCCACCTGCTCGGTCTGGGAGCTCGACGCCGGCAAGCGCAAGCTCGTCCTGCCCGAGGTCGCGAAGCAGATCGGCCTCGACCCGCGGACCGTCATCACCATCACGCAGAACGAGGCGCGCTGGTACCGCCGCGGCACGGACGTGCAGCTGCCAGGCGGGCGGGCGTACAAGGCGCCCGACGGCAAGGTCTGGTTCGTCACCGGCGGCGTCCGCTACCTGCTCCCCGACACCGCCGCGCTGACGGCACTCGGCATCAAGGCCTCGCGCGTCCGCGCCATGACCGACGCCGGTCTCGCGACCGTGCCCGTCGCCCCGGCGGACGCGGTGCTGCCGACCGGGATCTTCTACGGCGGCGCGCTGCTCCGCGTGCCCGGCTCGACGACGTCGTACTGGTACATGCGCAGCGGCCAGCGGCACCTCGTCAACGACCCGTTCACGCTGAAGTCGTGGGGCCTGTACGACCTCGACGCCATCACCATCCCCGTCGTCGCGGAGGGCGCGGAGCCCCTCGTGCTGCCGCCGCTCGGCGAGCCGCAGCGGATCAAGGACGGCCTGATCGTCAAGAGCGAGGCCGGCCGCCGCTACCTCGTGACCGGTGGTCAGAAGCGGCCGTTCCCCTCGTGGTCGTACTACGTCAGCTACGGCTTCGAGCCGGTCCTCCAGCAGGTGCCGCCGGTGTCGGCGCTGTACCGCCTGCCGACGGGCACGCAACTTTCGTAGACCCTGACGGGAGAGGGGCCGGGTACGCGTCGCGTGCCCGGCCCTTTCCCGTAGTCTGCGCCTCGGAGAACACCGAGGAGGACGACGGATGGATCGGGCGGAGCTCGAGGCGCTGAGCACGGACGAGCTGCACGACAAGGCGTTCGACGTCGCGCAGCGGCGGCTCGACGTCGGGTTCTTCTGGGACCTGCTCAAGCACCTGCCGGCGTCCGGCGAGGTCGCGCGCGACGACTCGTTCAGCAGCGCGGCGGCCGGTGTGTCCGACCTCATCGAGCTGTTCCGTGAGTTCCGCGGTTCGCACCTCGGCGACGCGGAGCCGTTGATCCGCGCGAAGTTCGTCGACTACCTGCTGACGCACCCGCCGAAGGACCAGAAGGACTAGAACGACAGCGAGCGCGCGAGCGACGTCATCCGTACGGCGTCGTCCTCGGCGCGCGCCACCGCCGCCGACGGGTCACCGAGCGGCGCGCGCGTGTCGATGTGCGAACGCAGCGCCGCCGCCTCCCCCTCGATCCTGCTCGCCACACTCGCGACCTCCACGCGCAGGGCGCCGACCTCGGCGACCCGCGGCGCGAGCGCGTCCAGGGCGGCCTGCGCCGTCTCGGCCGACGCGATCGCCGACTCGGCCTGGATCGTCCGCCCGCCCGCGATCGCGGCCTGCGACAGGCGGTCGTACTCCTCGGCCGAGGTGCGCAGCCGCTCCTCGCGCTCCGCGAGGCCCTGCGCGGTGCGCTCGAGGTCGCCGTCGAGGTTGCGGAGCAGCATCGCGGCGGCGAGCAGGCGCTCGTACGACGCCTCGGCCGCCGACGGGTCGTACGCCGGGGTGGCCGGTCGCGCGGCCACCGGCGCGTCGTCGTCGCGGCCCAGCAGCCGCTTGATGATGCTCACCCGTCCAGCGTAGGGCCACGGACCGCTCACGGGCGGTCACTTCGCGACGTTGAACGCGTGCCGTCGCTAGCCGTCGCCCTTGTTGGCGAACGTCGCCACCTGCCAGTCGCGGTCGTCTCGCAGGACGCCGTACTCGAGGGTGGCCGGGATGCAGCTGAGGTCGTCGTACTCGGCGCGGTGGAAGTGGAACGTCCCCAGGTGCTTCGCCGTGTACCGCTCCATCGCGCGGAACTGCCTCCCCTCCGGCGACCGCCCCTGGTTCAGCGCGCGGCGGTGCGGAAAGAGGTTCACGTCGAGGTCGCCGCCGGCGGCGTGGCTGAGGAAGTGCCCCCGGTCCGCGACGAAAGCTCGATCGCCCAGCGTCGCGCGGACGCCGACGTTGACGTCGGGGTACTGCCGCATCCCCTTCTTGTCGCGCTCGGCCACCGGCGAGGTCGAGACGCCGTAGGCGACCACCACCCGTTCGTGAGCGAGGTCGAAGACGTACACGCAGGTCTGGAGGTCGATCTCGACGATCCGGCAGGGGCCGAACCGCGCGCGGTAGTCGTCGCACCAGCCCGCGACGCGCTCCTCGAAGTCCGCGAGCGTGTCGGGGACCGGACGTCCCGCGTGGACGAGGACGCTCTCGACGTACGACCGCTCGTCGGCCGTCCGGGGCCTGACCACGACGAGGCGCCGCAGCCGCTCCTCCTGGACGAAGGCCTCCAGCGCGGCGTAGGTCCCGTCCTCCGCCGGAGGGTCGTCGGTCGCCACCGTTCCACGATAAGGCGGGTGCGGTCAGTCTCTGACCGACGCCTCGTCCAGGTCGACGACGCCCGCGACCCGGCAGCCTCCGCGGGTCGGCTCGCGTTCGTCACTCCGCGCCCCGCGGCGACCTCCATGACCACCGGCTCGGTGACCGCGCGAGAGCCATCCGTCTCCACGCCGCCCGGCCTCGTCTCGCGGCACGTCACCGATCGGCCGCGCGCGCGTACTCCGCTCGGCCTGTAGCCGTCGTGCCGATCCGCCCCTATCCTGGCGATCCCCTCACAAATCCGGAGAAACCCCTATGCGTCGTCTCCTCGCCGCCGCGGCCGTCGCCGCCGCGTTCGCCGCCCCCGCCTCCGCCGGTCCCGAGCCGTACGACCGTACGTGCGGTGGGGTCCTCGACTACGAGTGCAACGGCACCGTCTGCCCGATGGACTGCTTCCCGCGCGAGTGCCTGGTCTGGCTGGACCCGTTCCACAGCCCGTTCACCGCGCAGTGCGTCGACCGGTAGCCCCCTGAACGACGCGGCTCCCTCGCCGCGTTTTCGCACGACCCGGCGGCGCAGCCCCGCGCCGCCGTCACCCCCGATCACCAGGAGTGCTCTTCATGCGCCGTCTGCTCGCCGCCACCATGATCACCGCCGCGTTCGCGGTGCCGACCGCCGCCGCCCACGCCGACCACTACTGGCGTGACTGCGGCGGGGTCGTCGACCTCGAGTGCAGCGGCCGGGTCTGCCCGACCGACTGCTGGACCCGCGACTGCCTCGTGTGGGTGGACCTGTTCCACGACTCCAACACCGCGCAGTGCGTCGGCCCGGTCGTCAAGTAGCCCGTACGACGTCCCGGCGGCCGCGCACTCTCGCGCGGCCGCCGGCCAATCGAAGGATGACCCCGTTGAAGCGAAGCCTGCACCTGCGCCGTGAGGCGCTGACCGAGCTCACCCCCGCCGACCTCAACGCGGTCCGCGGCGGCGACTACACGATCGGCGACCACTGCGGGCCGCCGTTCGACACGAAGTTCCTCGGGCCGATCTTCACGATCCTCACGGCGACGCTGTACTGCCCGCCGACGAGTTAGGAGGGTTCCGCGAAGCCCTGCCCGTCGCGAGCCGAGATCCAGGCGGCGATCCGGCAAGGCCGCAGGGAGCCTGCGGGCTGGTTGTCGCCCGCGGGCGACCGCGCCGCCGGTCGTCGTCTGACCGCCCCGGTTCAGCCAGGGCGGGGTTGCGCAGAACCCTCCTAGAGGGTCACGGGCAGAAGCAGCGCGTCGCCTGGAGGGTGTCGAGGCAGACGTCGAGCGGGGTCGTCGGCAGCACGCCGCCGGCGACCGCCGTGAGCTCGTCGGCCGTGAGCTCGGCGAGGGTCTCGCTCTTGAGGGTGAGGCGCTTCACAAGTTCTCCTCGAGGGGTGGGTTACTGCCGGCAGAGTCCTACGGGCAGAGGCACTGGGTCGGGCGGTTGGTGTGCAGCAGCTCGTCGAGGCAGACGTCGAGCGGGAGCGTCGGCAGCACGCCGCCGGCGACTCCGGTGAGCTCGTCGGCCGTGAGCTCGCTGAGGGTCTCGCTCTTCAGGGTGAGGCGCTTCATGAGGGACTCCTCGAGGGTTACTGCCGGCAGAGGCAGACGGTGTGCTCGGTGACGCAGTTGATGGGGCTCGACGGCTGGGTCCACTGGCAGACCCCGAGCAGCGTCGGGATCGCCGCGCCCTGGACCTCGGCGAGCTCGTCGGTGGTGAGCGAGGCGAGCGCCTCGCGCTTCAGGGAGAGCGTGCGCTTCACGGGGCCGCCTCTCAGACCGTGTTGCAGTGCGCCTGGATGATGGTCGCCGTGCACCGCGCCTGGGTGTCGTTGACGACGTAGCAGACGGGCCCCTCGAACGTCGGGATGCCGCCCGCGATGGCGGTCAGCTCCTCGGTCGTGAGGTCGGTGACGGTCTCGCGCTCGAGCTTCAGGGTGCGCTTCATGGCTGGGTCTCCGTTTTCGTAGGGTCAGCAGGCGCAGGTGGTGCCGCGGGTCATGCAGTCGCCGGAGCAGACGACCATGGAGTTCTGCGTCGTCGCCAGGCAGTCCTTCACCGGGGACGTCGGGGCGTACCACGGCGGGGTGGGCTGCGGGTCGCCTTCGCCCGCCGCGACGAGCATCGACAGCTCGTCGGTCGTCAGCGCCGTGAGGGACTCACGCCTGAGGGAGAGCGTGCGCTTCATGTAGGGGTTCCTCCGTCTTGAGGGGTATGCCCCGAGGATAGCGACGTACGCCTCGAGGGCGTGCCCCGGAGCCGCACCGCTCGTTGAACGGCGGTGGAGGGGGTGACGCGATGCTCTGCGCGGTTCGCGTCGACGCGGCAAGTCCCGTCGCGGCACGCGACCGGTTCGCCGCGGTCACGCGCCGGGCGGTCGACGCGGTCGGGCGCTTCCTCGCGACGTCGGTGACGTACCCGACGGTCCTCGGGCGCAGCGACGACCGTGACGAGCACGGCAACCCGCTGTACCCGATCCAGATGGATGGCTCGTCGTGGACCGACCCTGAGCGGCCGGTGCGGATGCCGTTCCGGATCCGCCTCTACTGCCCGAGGAACGTGCGCGGGACGTTCTCGATCACGGTCGGGCTGCTCCGCGGGCACGAGTACTGGAAGGACCGCGCGCGCATCACGCTGCGCTGCCGCTGACGCCGGAAGGTCCGCGCGGCGCCGACGTCGAAACCTCGTCACCTCACGCGCGGCGCGCCGCGCCGCGTCCTACCGTGTGGGGGGAATCCACTCGTGCGCTCCGCTCTCTGTTCCGTCCTGCTCGCGGCACTGCTGCCGCTCACCGTCGCATCGCCCGCGTCGGCGGCGCCGCTGCCGCAGAACGACGCCGGCACCGGCCGCGACGCGCCCGGCGTCCCGACGCCGACGTTCCGCGTCGAGCCGGGCCGTGTCTACTCGGGCACCGTCGACGGCTACGTCCTCGACAAGGCCGACTGGTACGCGTTCTCCGCTCCGGCCGGCGCGACGCTCGAGGCGCGCGGCTCGGGCGCGTTCTCCTGCGTCCGCCTGGCGAACGCCGCCGGCGCCGAGCTCGCGTACTCCTGCGGCGTCGCCGCCGAGTCCACCTCGCTGGCCACCGCCGTCGCGACGGCGGCGGGGACGTACTACGTCCAGGTCAGCGCGCTCCAGCCCGACGCGTACCGGTTCTCCGTGGGCGTCGGCGAGCCGGCGCCGAGCCCCGCGCCGGTGGGCCTGCTGTCCACTTCGCCCGTGGCGCCGCTCCCCTCGCTCGTCGTGCCGCCGGTCGGCCCCGCGACGACCACGGGCGAGCACGTCGTCGTCGCGGTCGTCGACACCGGCGTCAACCCGTACCACGAGTTCCTCCGCGCCCCGGCGCTCACCGCGCACCCGAGCGGCTGGCTGTCCGGCTTCCCCGCGAGCGCCTCGCCGGTCGCGCTGTCGCTCGGCGCGCCCGACTACGCCACCGCCGCCGCGGCCGACGCGCCGACGCTGAACACGCTGGCGCGCAGCACGTACGACCCCGTGTCGGACACGTTCGACGAGCGCCTCTACACGTTCCCCGGCACGCGCGTCGTCGGTGGCATCAGCTTCAGCCGCCCGACCGCCGACGAGCCGTCGCTGCCGGACCGTCCGGTCATCGACGACACGGGGTACGGCAGCGCCAGCGCCGGCCTCGCGGCGGGCTCCGGCACCGGTGCGGCCGACGGGAACGTCCTCGTCGTCGCGGTGGAGGCCGACGTGACGACGTACCCCGAAGCGGTGCGCTGGGTCGCCAGGCAGCCGTGGATCGACGCGGTCGTCATGAGCGCAGGGTTCGCCGCGAACGCGCCGTTCATCACGACCAGCCCGACAGGGACGCGCGACGGCATCGAGTGGGCCACCCGCGAGGCCGCGGCGAGCGGCAAGCCGGTCATCGTTCCGGCGAACCGCGTCTTCACCGCCCTCGTCCCTTCGGCGTGCAGCACGCACACCGACGCCTACGCCGGGCCCGCGTGGGTCACCCGCGTAGGCATGCGGCCGTCCGCCGCGCCCGCGCACTGCGTGCCGGTGGACGCGGTCGCGGCGACGACGTTCGCACCCGCGCACGACTCGCTGACCGCGATGCCCGCGGCGACCGACGTCACCGCGTACCCGGCGAACCTCGCCGGGCACTTCGCCCACGTGCTCCTCGCCGGCCGCCGCGCCGGCTCGGCCGCGGACCGTACGGCGGTGCTCGACCACCTGCTGCACGCGGCCATGCCCGTCCCGCGCGCGGGCAACGACCCCATGCCGGCCTCCCCGGTGACGCTCGCCGAGCAGGGGTACGGCCTCGTCGACCAGGACGCGCTCGACGCGGCGTCCACGAGGCTGCTCGCCGGCAGCGGCCCCGCGCCGCGGCCGGAGACGACCGAGTGGTTCGCCCGCGACCGGGCACTGCGCACCGCGCTGTGGGGCCCCGAAAGCGCGACGAGCGGCCCGCCACTCGCCTCCGTGTTCGTGCACGACGACGCGAGCAGCGGCGCCGACGCCCCCGAGACGCCCGCCGGGGCACCGGTCCTGATGCCTGGCTGGGTCTACGACGGCATCCGCTACGGCGGGGACGACACGTACGACTGGTTCGCCTTCTCCGGCGCGGCCGGGGACACGTTCCAGCTCGAGCACAGCGGCGGCAACGCCTGCTTCACGCTCGTCGGGCCCGACGGGGTGGCGTTCGCGGGCTCGTCGTGCTCGCTGGCGTACCTCAGCTCGCCGTCCGTCACCGCGACGCTCGACCGGGCCGGCACGTGGTACCTGCGCGTCGACGGCGCCGCGCCGAGCACGTACTCGTTCGGGTTCACGCTCGACGGCAGCGCGCCGCCGCTCGTCTTGGCGTAACCGGGACGTCGAACGGCCCGCGTCCCCTGCTTGCGGGGCGCGGGCCGTTCGTTCGCGTGCTACTTGGTGACGCAGACGTTCAGCGGCAGCGTCGGAACGCAGTGGTCGAGCGTCGGGCACTCGTAGCGCGAGCAGGCGTACGTGGTGCCGTCGCCGCCAGCGACGTTCTGCAGCTCGTCGGTCGTGAGCTCGCTGAGCACCTCGGTACGGAGGTGCAGGGTGCGCTTCATCGGTGTGTCTCCTCGGGGTCGCGTCGGCCGGGGCATTCCCGACAGCCCTTCAGAGACTCCCGGGGTGCCTGCAAGGTTCGGTGCGGCCGGTGCGCGGGCCTGCACGCGTGTAAGGAACGCCATCCCTTCCCGTGTAGGTACCGGCACGCCCGTGCCACTGAGGGAGGGGAACTCACCATGCTCCGTAAGACAGTGCTGGCCGCGGTCGCCGTGACCGCCGCCACGCTCGCCGCCCCGACGCCCGCGTCGGCCGGTCACAGCCCCGTCAGCGGCCGTTGATGGTGAGATCGTCGTCGCGCGCGCCGAGAAGGCAGGCGGAAATCCGTAGTCTACACCGTCACCGAACTAGCCGACGGTGTAGGGCCCTTGTTCTCGTGCTGATTCAGCGCTCGTGGGGCCTAAAACGAATCGTACCAAAGAATAGCTGCGGATGCCCGAGTTCTATGCCACAAGTAAAATTTAGCGTGACAGTTGCGTGAAGTGTCCCGCCAGCCGTATAGCCCATCGCACTGATATTACCTAGGTCAACCGCTGACCCCAAGCCGCTACCCTGCACCTCAACACCGGCATCGGTCCCTCGCATAACCTGGACGAACTCTTCGCGTTCGCTGTACTGTATAACAGGTCGAATATAAACACGGTATGTATGGGGTTCCGTATCACACACCGCGACCTTACGCCCTAAGGCAGTTGTCGTGACTGAATCGAAGGTTACCGTAACGCCAGAAAATCTAACCGCGCATTGCCGCTTCCGAGTAACCACGGTATCGGCACAGACGGAACTCCGTCCGCGCAAATCACACGAAACGTGCGACTGTGTTGGCGGCCCAACTTCAGACCTCGCTGAATCGCTGTTGACACATTGGCTCACGTACGTACCAGAGAACCTCCCATCCCAGGCACGATCAACTGCCCGATTATACTGTGGCCGCTCCACCACCGTAGCACCGGCTGCCGACATTTTAGATCGATGCACTACCCCTGAGTAACTATCTGAACGTGGCGCCTGATGGCTCGCAACGTGTCGCGAGGATACCTGCGACGGGTGAGTTCCTGTAGGTGGGGGTAACACGTCGATAGCTGTGATGCCTGGGATTAGCAGCATCGCCGCAGTTGACACGGCGATAAGGGGCCCTCGGGAACGCGCCCGTGCTCGAATACTAAGATGGATGTGCCCCAGACTCAAAACGCCCGCACGCGTTGCTGACATCACACGCTGAAGTCTCTGCTTAAGCAATTCGGGGTCCTGCTTTAGTACAATGACTTTTTCCGTCGCGTCGATCTCAATCAGATCATGCCCAATCATATTTTGTAACGCATGAAGCAGTTGAGTGAACTTATTGTAATCGAGATCTGGCCAACGGAGGCGCTTGACTCTTCCATAATATGCTACGCCACCTGCATCCTCCTGCTCTTCCCATATATCATCGAGCAGGGACGAGAGGGGGAACATTGAAGGCGCCTTCATCGCCTTGATTCGATCAATCTTCTCCGCCGGGGTTTCGTTAACCCTGAGAATCTCATAGACCTCACGAAGAGAATGCTGCTCTCGCCGCACTCGCTGAAGGAGTTCAACGAGCACATCGACGGTTGCAATGGTGACGGCACCGTTAGTGGCGCGGCAACCCGCGATTATAGTCGAGTCCGACGGGTTTGGAGACGTCGCCCGTGCGCCCTGAAACTCGCGCGCCACGATTACGGCTAATTGCGCTCCCGCATTGGTAGAGTGAATACCCGCCTCAGATATGCCTGCGGCATTCGCGCGAAGGGGGCGCCTGCCCCCCTTCGCTTCGATCGCGACCCGGATAATATTATTCTCGTATGGCAATTCGACAATTACGTCGGCCTCGCCAGTTCCTCCGTGCCGAACCGCTTTCGCCCCCATCGCCGAGAACGTTTTAGCGATCGCGACTTCGAATGCATCACGCCCGGCCATCGAGGTAGCGCGAAGCTCGGCGATAATCTCTTCATCGCGAAGGTCAGGCTTCACCTCGTCACCTTCCTACCGGTCACCGCCCCACGCGGGTTTGAGGCAGCCTTGGGACCATTCGGGGCTCGGCGCTGGCACGGCGATACGCCCCGGTTGGGTGGACATTGGTCGAATCGTACCCGCACCGCTGTGGCATAGACGATCACTGGCTCAGCGCGAGATCTCTCGGCGGGAGCCGAGGACGCCTGGCGAGGTGCAACTTGGGGTCTTCCAGGTGTGAATCCGGCTGCGGACTCGGCGCGAGTTGATCGTGCGGTAAGGGAGATGTCAGGCAGGATGGGCGTGTGGATCTCCCTGTCATGCCGCCGGTCAAGCCGATGCTCGCGAAGGCGACGAAGACCCTGCCGCCGCAGTCCGCACACGCCGCGGGCTTCCTCTACGAGCCCAAGTGGGACGGGTTCCGCTGCATCGCGTTCCGCGACGGCGACGAGGTGGAGCTCGGCTCGCGCAACGAGCGCCCGCTCACCCGCTACTTCCCCGAGGTCGCCGAGGCGCTCCGTACGCAGCTTCCTGACTGCTGCGTCGTCGACGGCGAGATCGTCATCGCGACGCCGACGGGCCTGGACTTCGAGGCGTTGCAGCAGCGCGTCCATCCCGCCGCGTCGCGGGTCAACCGCCTCGCCAAGGAGACCCCGGCGTCGTTCGTGGCGTTCGACCTGCTGGCGCTCGGCGACGAGGACCTGCGGAGGACGCCGCTCGCGGAGCGCCGCACGCGACTCGAGGAGGCGCTGAAGGGCGTCACTCCCCCTGTCCACCTCACGCCCGTCACCCGCGACGAGGGGACGGCGCAGGACTGGTTCTCGCGCTTCGAGGGCGCAGGGCTCGACGGCGTCGTCGCGAAGCCGCTCGACCTGGCGTACCGCGAGGACGAACGCGTCATGCTCAAGGTGAAGCACTCGCGCACGGCCGACGTCGTGCTGGCCGGCTTCCGCTGGCACAAGACGGGCCCGATCGTGGGGAGTCTGCTCCTCGGGCTCTACGACGACACAGGCACGCTGCACCACGTCGGGGTGGCGGCGTCGTTCACGATGGCGCGGCGCAAGGAGCTGGTCGACGAGCTGGCGCCGCTGCGCGACAACGCCCTCGACGGTCACCCGTGGGCGTCGTGGGCGGCGCAGACCGACGACACCGGCCGGATGCCCGGCGCGGTCTCCCGCTGGAACGCCAAGAAGGACCTCTCCTGGGAGCCGCTGCGGGCCGAGCGGGTGCTGGAGGTGACGTACGAGCACATGGAGGGCACGCGCTTCCGGCACACCGCGCACTTCCTCCGCTGGCGGCCCGACAAGGAGCCGCACCAGTGCACGTACGACCAGCTCGAGGTCGTGGCGCCGTACGAGCTGTCGGCGATCTTCGGCAGCTAGTAGCGCTTGGCGAAACGGCCCGATGGTGGCCGAGCGTGACCGGCCGCGTCCCAGGTGAGCGCCTTCGCTCTGATCGGGGTGCGATCTGCGCTTTTCCCCGCACGGCCCGCAACCCGGTTGCGGAGCCGACCCGACCACCGTCACCGCACGTGATCATGCGCGGCGTTTCGCCAAGCCCTCCTAGGGCAGGTACTGGTTCACGAGCCGCTGCTGCGCGAGGCGCTCCTCGTTGACGACGTCGGGCGCGGGCGGTTCGGCTTGCTCGGTGACCTGGTCGTCGAGCGGGACGTGCGCGCTGTTCTCGAGGGCGTCGAGCGTGACCGCGTACTTGTTGGTGTCCACGCCGTCAGGATGCGGCCACGGAGCCCCGGACGCAACAACACCCGCGGCGTTGGTGCGCGCGCGGGTGCTGCTGGGCTGCGGGGGCTAGAAGTCGATGTCGGCTGTGCCCTGCTCGGTGACCGGGGTCAGGCTGGTGAGGGAGTTGCCCGCCACGTCCTTCGGACCGGCGACCGGCGTCCAGTTGAGCGTCGAGCTCGCGGTGATCGCCGTGGTGTTCCCACCGCTCGGGGAGCCGGCGAGCTTGATGGTCACGGTCTTCTTGTCGGCGCTGAGCGTCATGGTGCCCGTCGCGGTCGAAGTGCCGTTGTTGGCGCCGCTCATGTACGACTGGTTCCAGCCGACCTGACCGACGAGGTTGACCGCGGCGCCGCCCGTGGTGACCACGATCGTCTGGATACGCTGGCTGGCGACGCTGGAGTTGCTGTTGCGGAACGTCACCGTGACGCCCACCGACGTGCCTGTCCAGCCGGTCGAGACGCTGGTCGGGTCCACGGCCTCGCTGAACGTGAAGCGGACCTCGTCGTTGGCGTCGATCTTGCCCGCCGTAGTGCCGGTGCCCGTCTGGATGTCCGAGGCAGTCGGTGCCGTCGTGTCGATGGTGACGGCGAGCGCGCTCGACGGGGCCGAGTTGTTCGCGCCGACGGTGGCGACCGCCGTGATCGAGTGCGCGCCGCCGGTCAGCGCGCTGACCTGGATCGAGTACGAGGTCACCCCGGCACCCAGCACCTGCGTGCCGATCGCGGTCGGGTTGGCGCCGTCGTAGAGGTTGACGGTGGCGCCAGCGGTCGCGGTGCCGGTGAAGCGGGGCGTCGTGTCGTTGGTGATGTCGTCGGTGTTCGACGCGCCGGAGTCGTCGGCGGCGAGCAGGTCAGGGGCGGACACGGTCACGGTGTTCGAGGGGACGGCTGCCGTGACGGTCGCGGGAGTCAGCGAGGCCCAGCTGGTGCCGAGCCTGGCGAAGACGGCATACGTGTTGGTCTGGCCCGGCACGGGGCTCGGGTCGGTGCACGTACCACCCGCGGCGGGGACGGAGCACACGTTCGGCACGGCTGGCGCGGGAGCGGTGCGATTGACCTGGTACGCCGTCGGCGCGGGCCCGGTGGCCGGCGCGGCGACGGTGAACGACACGCTGCTGGCGGAGATGGTGAGGCCCGACGTGGCGGGCGTGCCGAGGGCGTTCGCGGTGACGGCGGCGGTGTCCTCGTTGGAGGTCAGCGTGAAGTACGCGACGGCCGGCAGGCCGACGAGAACGGCGGCTGCCGCCGCGATCGCGACGACGGCGCTGCGCTTGCTCGTGCGGTTCATCACAGCCGGCCCGTCACCTTCAGGGGGATGCTGAACGTCGCGCCCTGGCAGGCGCTGTCGGCGCTGAGGCCCATGGTCACGACGCCGCTGAGGACGAGGTTACCGACGCTGTCGGCGTCGACCGTCATCGGCAGGTCCGTGGCCGAGATCGTCAGCGCGGGGTTCGCGCACGACACGGGCGCCGCGGTCACCGTGTCCGTCACGACCAGCGACTCGATGGTGATGTCCTGGTCGTACGGGTTGACGACGCTGAGCGTCAGGTCCGCGCCGGGGCCGCCCGGGAAGAGCCCGGTGCCCACCGAGCCGACGACCTCGAACTCCAGCGGCCCTGGGGTCGCGGGGGTCGCGGTACCGGTGCCGGTAGCGGCGACGGAGGAGCCGAAGTACGCGCTGGCGACGCCGGCCCCGAGGACGACGGCGAGGCCCGTCCCGACAACGGCGGGAGTCGCGAGGCGGCGGAGGAGTGTGTTCATCGGGTCGTCTTCACCGCCGTGCCCGTGAACGTCAGCGGGAAACTCGACCCCGGGCAGCCGCTCTGGTCCTGCGTGACCGAGTCGGCCAGCTCGACGGGGACGTTGACGACGACCGTGCCACGGGCGGGCGCGGAGATCTTGGCGCCGTTCGTGTACGTGTACTCCCCGACGTTGAGCGTGCTCGCGGGGCATGGCGAGCCGGCGGGGGCGCTGACGCCGGTGTCCAGCGTCAGGACCTGGATCGGCCACGGGTTGGGGTTCTCGATCGTCAGGGGCAGCGTGCTGGGCGCCCCCGGGATCAGCCCCGACACCTGGCCGGAGATGTAGAAGACGCCGTTCGGGCCCTGGGGGTTGCCCTTGCCGGGACCGCCCGGCTGCGGGCTGGGCGACTGCGGCCCGTTCCCGCCGACGACGGTGCCGGTGCCGGTCTGCTGGCCGTCCGCCGCCGGCGTCGCCTTCCTCGGCGACTCGTTGGTGGCGGCGTACGTCACGGCACCCGCGACGCCGACGAAGAAGAGGAGCAGCAGGACCATCAGCCGCTGGCGCGTCTGCTCGATCATGGCTGCTCCTCCTCTCGTCGGTTACGTCGTCGCTACGGGTGTGCGGGGACTTAGCTGGCCGCGTACGTGACGGTCAGCGCCTGGCCGGCGCAGTCGTCCTGGCTGAACGCCTCGTCACCCATCGAGACGTCGATGGTGAACGGCGTACCCGTCGAGTTGGCGGGGATGGTCTGCTCGACCATGGTGCCGCTGCCCGACAGGGAGGCCTCGCTGTCGTCGCAGTCGCCGCCGGAGGCGGAGGACACCGAGACGGTGTGCTCGGAGATGTGCACCGAGTACGGGTTGGGGTTGCTCGGCGTGACGGTCGTGGTGACGGCGGCGCCGCCCGGGAGCAGGCCCGAGATCGACGAGGCCGAGAACGTGACGTCCGCGACGGTGGGGTCGGCCGGCGTGGCGGAGCCGGTGCCGGTGCCCGCGACGTTGGCGCTGTACCACGCGTAGGCGATGCCGGAGGCGGCCATGACGGTGGCGGCGGATGCGGCGACGATGGTCGTCCGCTTGCTGTACTTGCGCATAGGAACTCCCTGGTTCTCCGTGAGCGACGTGGTCTGGGCGGAAGCCACCTTTCGGCTAGCGCCCTTCTGGACGCCGACGGGGTGGCTAGGACCGATCAAGTCCTTTGCCCGAGGTCGCCACCGGAGGTCCCTGGCCAGGGGGCCGGCGCTTGTTCCGTCGTGCTGGGGTGAACTCTGCCCGGCGCGGACACGCGCGGTAATCGGGAGAACGGTCCGTAGTCCGGGACCGACCGGACAACGCCGGTGGCCCGCTGGTACTAGTGCGTCGTAGTCATCCCGAAGCAGGGCGAACCAGGACATTGCGGCACGCGGGCTGACCCGCCCGGGGCAGCGTCAGTGCGCCGTGTAGACCAGACCCCACGTCGCGGTGACGCACTCCGCGGGCAGCTCGGCGGCGATGGCGACGGGCAGCGTGACGCCCGCGGCGCCGTGCGCGGGGACCTCGACGGTCCCCGTCCACTCACCCACGGTGAGCATCGCGGCGTCGCAGGTCGCGGCACCGGCGTCGACGCCGGTGCTGTCGGCCCGTACGCGGGTGATCGTCTTCGCGACGTCCCCCGGGTTGCGAAGCGTGAGGCGCAACGGTGCGCTGGGTGCCCCGGCGACGACGCCGCTGATGCTGCCCTCGATGGTGATGAGGTCTCCCCCCTCGGGCCTCGCCATCGAGAGCGCGACGTCCTGTGCGCCCCACGCCACGCCCGCGACCCCTGCGGTCACGGTGAACCCGGCAAGCACGACACCGGCGCGTACGAGCGCCGTCGCACCGATGTGCGCGAGTGTCCTGCCTGCCGTCCCCACGACTACTTGATCGTCGGAAGTACCGGACTCCTCGCCACTCCCCCGGGCGAGCCGGACGACCCTGGTCCTCTAGGGCCGAAGGTCCCAACGGGCGCCCAGATGTGGAGAAAAGGTCAGTGCTCCCGCTTCGCGCGGCTCGGCTGCACGCGCTTCGGCTCGCCCTCCATCTTCGGGAACTGCGGCGGGTACGGCGCGTCGCCCTCGCCGGAGCGTTCGTAGAGCTCCAGCAACGGCTCCAGGCCCATCGGCGCGTCGTCCATGCCGGCGTGCACGTCGCCCCTCTCGGCGAAGCGCGCGGGCATCGTGGCGAGCGTGAAGTCGGCGTTGGTGGCGTCCTCGACCTCGTCCCACGTCAACGGCGCGGAGACCTGGCCGTCGGCGCGGGCGCGGACGCTGTACGCGCTCGCGATGGTCTGGTCACGGGCCATCCGGTTGAAGTCGAGGAACACCCGCTCGCCGCGCTCCTCCTTCCACCACTTCGCCGTCGCGATGTCAGGGCGGCGCCTCTCGACCTCGCGCGCGACGGCGAGCGCGGCGTGCCGGCAGTCGAGGAACGACCACTCGGGCCGGATGCGGAGGTAGACGTGCAGCCCCTTCGAGCCGGTCGTCTTCGGCCACGACACGAGGCCGAGCTCGTCGAACAGCGCGTGGACCTCGCGGGCCACCTGTCGTACGTCCTCGAACGTCGCCCCTGGCATCGGGTCCAGGTCGATCCGCAGCTCGTCGGGGTGCTCGGTGTCGTCGCGGCGGCTCGGCCACGGGTGGAAGTCGAGCGTGCCGAGGTTGGCCGCCCACGCGACGTGCGCGACGTCGACCGGGCAGAGCTCGTCGGCGTGCCGTCCGCTCGGGAACGTCACCCGCGCCGTCTCGATCCACGGCGGCCGGTGCTCGGGCGCGCGCTTCTGGTAGATCGGCTCGCCCTCCGCGCCGTCGGGGTGGCGCTTGAGGACGGTGGGGCGCTCGCGCAGCGCGTTGACGATGCCGGGGCCGACCGCGAGGTAGTACTGGACGAGGTCCATCTTCGTCTCGCCGCGCAGCGAGAAGTAGACCTTGTCGGGGTTGGTGACCTTGACTGAACGCAGCCCGGTCGGCGTCTCGACCTCGATCTCCACGAAGGGCGACGGCGGCATGCACCGACTCTATTCGTGCCTACGTGCTGGGCTGCGGCAGCCTGCAGGAGACCTTCGGGTTGGCGCCGACGTAGTTGAGCGGGCCGGCGAGGATCGTGACGGCGATCGTCCCGAAGCGCCGGCACGTGCTCTTGCCGCCCTCGTAGTAGCCGCGCTGCCCCGCCGCGAGCACCCCGATGAGCAGCCAGACGCCGAGCACGATCGCGCCGATGCGCGCGGTGGGCCTGCGCTTGCGCCCGAGTCTCATGATCGCGGTCTCCCCCTCCGTACGTCACGGCGAAACGTCGCCTCGGTCACGGTCGGGTGCGGGAGCCGCCTACCCCGGGCGACGGCGTACGCCGCCCGCCCTACCGTGCTGGCGACGTCCGGAGGGAGGGTGCCGTGGTCGTACGTCCTCGCCGTCTCGCCGTCGTCGGCGTCGCCGTCGTGGCGCTCGCCGCGGCGGGCGCGCTCGTGGTCGTGACGCGTGACCACGGCCGGCCGGCGCCCGTGGGTCCGGTGCCGCGGTGGGCGCGCCCGATGGTCGAGGTGCCGACGCTGCCGCCGGGGTGGTCCGCCCTGCGGCGGTCGGCGGCCGACGGCGCGGGGGTCAGCCTCGGCGCGGGTCGTACGGGGTGGGCCGAGCGTGTGACGTACCGGCACCTGACGGACCCGTACGACATGCCGTACGGCGAGGTGACGTTCACGACGACGAGCGGCGTCGACCCCGGCGAGGTCGCCGAGCCCGGGGACGTTCAGGGCATCGACCCGCAGGCGCACTGGGTGACGGTCGGCCCGCGCCGCGTCGTGCGCTGGGTGGTGCAGCGGCGAACCGCGGCGCACCGCTACCTCTGGACCGAGGCGCCGGGCGTCGAGGTGCTCGCCGAGCCGGCGGGCAACGTCACCGACGCCGAGGTCCAGGCACTCGTGGCCGACGCGCGGCCGGCCGCCCCGCGACCCTCCCCGGCGCTGGCGCGGCCCACGCCGGAGCCGGGCGCGCGGGTGCTGCTGCCCGAGGTGAGCAGCCGCGGCTCGAAGATCCTCGGACCCGTCCGCGTCGGCCGCGGGCCGTTCTCCGTCTACGTCGCCTGCGACGGCAAGCCGCTCCGCCTCGACGTCAATGGCCGGCGCAGCACCGACCAGTGCGACCGGCCGGAGATCCCTGTGCTGCACGTCCGCGAGCTCTCCGGGCGCGACGAGACGCTGGCGACCATCCGCGTCACCGCCTACGAGAGCACATCCTGGCGGGTCCTCGTGACGACGTTCGTGGAGCCGTCGCGCATGCCTTAGGGCGAGACGGTCGTGACGACCTTGCCCGGCCGCGCCGGGTCGGGCTCGCTGCGCTGCGTCGTGAGCAGCAGGTTGACGACCGTGACCATGACGACGATCGCGAACACGACCGTCAGCCCGGCCTTCCAGCCGGTGTACGTCCTCGGCGCGCGCTCCACTACGGCAGGTCGGCGACGATCTCGGCCAGCGGGCGGCGAACCCCCGTGAAGAACGGGATCTCCTCGCGGGTGTGCCGCCGCGCCTCGGCGCCGCGCAGGTGCCGCATGAGGTCGACGAGCCGGTGCAGCTCGTCGGCCTCGAACGCGAGCAGCCACTCGTAGTCGTTGAGCGCGAAGCAGGCGACGGTGTTGGAGCGCACGTCGGGGTACTCGCGCGCCATCTTGCCGTGCGTCGCGAGCATCTCGCGGCGCTCCTCCTCGGGCAGGAGGTACCAGTCGAGCGAGCGCACGAACGGGTAGACGCAGACGTAGCGCTTCGGGTCCTCGCGGCGGACGTACGCCGGGATGTGGCTCTTGTTGAACTCCGCCGGACGGTGCAGCCCGACGACCGACCAGACGGGCTCGAGGTCCTGGCCGAGGGCGGTCTGGCGGAAGCGGGTGTACGCGCTCTGCAGCACGTCGGGGTCGGGGCAGGTCCACCAGACGAGCAGGTCGGCGTCGGCGCGGTAGCCGGACAGCGCGTACGTCCCGCGCGTGTAGACGTCCTTGGCGGCCAGCTCCTCGAACAGCCGCTCCACCTCTTGTGCGTCACGAGCGCCGCCGGGCTCGGCCCGGAACACGGCGTACATCGTGTACAGCAGCTCGTCGTTCAGCTCGCGCGCCGACTTCTCCGTCATGGGCCCATCATCCCCGAGCGCGAACGTGCGCCGCCACGCGGGCCGCCGCCGTCTCGCCGGAGCGGACGCAGGCGGCGATGCCGACGCCGCGGTACGCGGCACCGGCGACGGCGAGACCTGGCACTTTCTCGACGGCCTGATCGATGGCGGCGACGCGGTCGAGGTGGCCGAGGGCGTACTGCGGGAGCGCGTCGTCCCAGCGCGCGACGAACGCGTCCCTCGGCTTGTGCGCCAGGCGCAGCAGCGGCTCGAGCTCGTGGTGCACCGCTGTGACGAGCTCGTCGTCGTCGAGGGTGACGGGCTCACCGGCGCGGCCGACGCTGGCGCGCAGCAGGGTCAGGCCGGGGGCTACGGCGTGCGGCCACTTCTGCCCGTAGAACGTGACGGCCTTGACCAGCCGTCCGGGCGGGACGAGCAGGCCGGAGCCAGGCGGCAGCGGGGTGCTCGGGTAGGCGAGGCCGACGAGCGCGACGGAGGCGTACGCGAGGTCCCTCAGCGGCGGCGCGGCGCTCGGCACGACGAGCTCCAGGAGCCGCGCGGCGGACCTGCCAGGGGTCGCGACGACGACACCGTCGGCGATGAGCGCGCGGCCGCCCTTGAGCGTGACGCGGAACGCGCCGGAGAGGCGTTCGACGGTGGCGGCGCGGGTGCCGGTGAGGACCTCGGCTCTCGCTCCGTCGGCGACGGCCGTGACGAGCGTCGAGAGGCCGCCGCGGACGGAGCGAAAGACCGGTCCGTCGCCGGTGGCGGGCGGACGGTCGCGGGCGGCGCGGACGAGGCTGCGCTGTGACCGCGCGAGAGTGGCGAGGTCGGGCGCGGCGGCGTCGAGGTCGAGCTCGTCGGCGCGGCCCGCGTAGACGCCGCCGAGGAGCGGCTCGACCAGCCGCTCGGTCACCTGGCGGCCGAGCCTGCGCGAGACGAGGTCGCCGACGGTGGTGTCGTCGTTCACTGGATCGCCAGGGAGCCAGGGCTCGACGGCGGCGCGGAGCAGCCCGCGCGGGGACAGCACGCGGGTGCGCGCGAGGGGCCAGAGGCTGCTCGGTACGCCCCGTACCGTGCCCGCCGGCAGCGGCCGCAGCCGGTCGCCGATCCGTACCCACGCCTGGCCCGTCGCGGGCGAGACGAAGTCGCGGTCCAGGCCGGCGTGCGTGGCGAGCGCGGTCGCGTCGGGGACCTTGGCGAGCCAGTTGTCGGCGCCGGTCTCGACGACCGCGCCGCCGAGCTCGCCGGTGAGCAGCTTGCCGCCGAGGCGTACCGACTCCTCGACGACCGTGATGCGCACGGCGGGCAGCGCGCGGCGGACGGCGTACGCCGCGGCGAGCCCGCTGATGCCGCCGCCGATAACGACGACGTGTCGGTCTGCTCCGGCGGCGTTCACGAACCGTGATGATCCCGTGCCGCTGCCGCCGCCGCGCGCCGACATGCTGCGGACATGAGACGAATCGCGTTCGCCGCCGCCCTGCTCGTCGTCCCGCTCGCCGCCTGCGGCTCGTCGTCGGACGAGTCCGCGGGGTCGTCGGGGTCCGCTCTGAAGCGTGCCCTGCCCGCCGCGGAGAAGCCGGCCGCGGGGAAGCCCGCCGGGAAGGACGGCAGCGCCGGGCTGACGCACGCAGCGACGCTCGGCCGGTCGACGATCCGTACGTCGGCGATGACCGTCCGCGTCGAGACCGTCGCGACGGCCGCGCGCGACGCGGTGCGGATCGCGGAGAGCAAGGGCGGGTACCTCGAGTCCGAGCAGACCGCCAACGGCACCGCCGTCCTCACGCTGCGCGTGCCGCCGGAGGACTTCACCGCGACCTCCGACGCGCTGGCGCGGCTCGGCACCGTGACGGAACGCACCGTGTCGACCGAGGACGTGACCGGCGACGTGACCGACGTGCAGGGGAGGCTCAAGGCGGCGAAGGCCAGCGTCGAGCGGGTCCGCGCGCTGCTCGCCCGCGCGTCCTCGATGTCGGAGGTCACGAGCCTGGAGTCGGAGCTGACCGAGCGCGAGGGGGCGCTGGAGTCGCTGGAGACGCGGCGGCGCTCGCTGGCGGGGAAGACGTCGTACGCCTCGCTGACCGTCACGTTGACGAGGCCTGTGGTCGCGGCGGCGGCGGCTGAGAAGCCGCGGGTCGACAACCCGGGCTTCACAGGCGGGCTGCGCGCGGGGTGGGACGTGTTCACCGCCGCGGTCGCGATCCTGCTCGTGGTGCTGGGGGCGGTGCTGCCGTTCGCGGCGGCGGCCGCGGTCGTCGGCGTGCCCCTCTACCTGCTGCGGCGCAGGCGGGTCAGCGCGCGAGCCTGACGCCGGCGATCACGACGGCGGCGCCGGCGAAGAGGTTCCAGGTGACCGGTTCGTCGAGCGCGACCGCGCCGAGCGCCACCGCGACGACGGGCACGATGAACGTCACCAGCGACGTGCCCGTCGCGCCGATGTCGCGGATCAGGCTGTTGTAGACGATGAGCGCGACACCGGTGCCGAGGGCGCCGAGCGCGAGGACGGCGCCGAGGACGCGCGGGGTCAGGTCGACGTCTCCCCCGCCGAACGGCGCCGCCACGGCGAGCATCACCATGGCGGCGGTGAGCTGGCAGGCGGTCTGGACGACGACGTCGAGGCGGAGCGGGGAGACGTAGCGGCGGACCCACACCAGGCCGACGCCGTACGACGCCCCGGCGCCGAGGCAGGCGAGCTGGCCGAGGACGGTGTTGGTGCCGGCGCCGCGCCACGGACCCAGCACGACCACGACGCCGAGCGTGCCGAGGACGAGGCCGACGACGCGGGTGCGGGTGGCGCGTTCGGCGGGGAGCACGGCGATGGCGACGAGGACCGTGAACAGCGGCGTGGTGGCGTTGTAGACGCCGGCCAGCGCGGACGTGACGTGCAGCTCGCCCCACGAGAACAGCGAGAACGGGATCGCCGCCGCGAACAGCGCCGCGACCGTGAGGATCCCCCACGTCTTCAGGTCGCGGGGTACACGGCGGCGGGTGAGGAGGACGTACGCCCAGAGCACCAGCGCACCGGCGATGCAGCGCGCGAGCGCGATGCCGAGCGGCGGCAGGCCGTCGAGCGCCACCTTGATGAGGAGGAACGACGTGCCCCAGAACGACCCGAGGCCGACCAGGCGGACGTACGGGCTCACGGTGTGTGCGACTTCACCAGCTTGGCGAGGGCGCGGAAGACGACGCGGTCGTTGTTGAGCGACGCGGTGCGGGCGAACGGCAGCCCGACCTTCTCGGCGACCTTGCGCGCCTCGATGTCGAGGTCGTACATCACTTCGAGGTGGTCGGCGACGAACCCGCACGGGCAGACGACGATGCCCGCCGCGCCCTCGGCCGCGCGGGTGCGGATGACCTCGAGGATGTCGGGGCCGAGCCAGGGGTCGGGCGTCTTGCCTGCGCTCTGCCAGGCGACGCTCCAGCGGAACAGGTCGGTGAGCGTCGCGACGGCTTCGCCGGTGGCGCGGACCTGGTCGGGGTACGGGTCGTCGGCCGGCACGGCCTTCTCCGGCAGCGAGTGCGCGGTGAAGACGACCTCCGCGTCTCTTTGCACCTCGTCAGGAAGCTTCGCCTGGGCGGCGAGGACGGCGTCGGCGAGGAAGCGGAGGTACTCCGGGAGCAGGTGCCACGACTCGATCGTGCTGACGGGGATGCCGCGGCCGTCGCCGGCGCGGGCGGCGCGGCGGGCGTAGTCGCCGACGGAGAGGTTGGAGTAGTGCGGGGCGAGCACGAGGCCGACGATCCGGTCGCAGTCGCTCAGCGCCGCGACGCCGTCCTCGATCGACGGCGTGGAGTGCTTGGTGCCCAGCGCCACGCGGTAGTTCTTGCCGAGCGCGGTCTGCAGCGTGGCGCACTGCTTGTCGGTGATGGCGCGCAGCGGGAACGTGCCGCCGATGGCGTCGTACCGCGCGGTCAGGTCCGCGAGCTGCGCCGCGGTGGGCGCCTTCCCGCGGCGGATGTCCGTGTAGTACATGTTGATGCGCTCGCGGGACGTCGGCGTGCCGTACGCCATCGCGAGCACGCCGATGGTCATGCGGTGCCGTGCACGACGTCGACGATTCGCCGCAGGACGTCGGGGTCGGTCTCGGGCAGGACGCCGTGGCCGAGGTTGAACACGTGCCCGGTCTCGGGCGCGCGGGCGAGGACGTCGCGGGTGCGCGCCTCGACCACCTCCCACGGCGCGAGCACGGCGGCGGGGTCGAGGTTGCCCTGGACGGCCTTGCCGGGACCGATGCGGCGCAGCCCCTCGTCGAGCGGCAGGTGGAAGTCGACGCCGACGACGTCCGCGCCGGCGTCGGCCATGAGCCCGAGCAGCTCGCCGGTGCCGACGCCGAAGTGGATCCGGGGCACCCCGAGGCTGGCCAGGCCGGCGAAGATGCGCCGGCTGGCGGGCAGGACGTACGCCTCGTAGTCGGCCGCCGACAGCGCGCCCGCCCACGAGTCGAACAGCTGCACCGCGCTCGCCCCCGCCTCGACCTGCATCCGCAGGAACGCGAGCGAGATGTCGGCGAGGCGGTCCATGAGCGTCGCCCACCCGGCCGGGTCGGCGTACATGAACGCCTTCGTCTTGGCGTGCGTCTTCGACGGACCGCCCTCGACGAGGTACGACGCCAGCGTGAACGGCGCGCCCGCGAAGCCGATCAGCGGCACCTCCAGCTCCTTGACGAGCAGGCGGACCGACTCGGCGACGTAGGGCACGTCCTCCTCGGGCTCCAGCGCGCGCAGCCGCGCGAGGTCGCCGGGGCCGCGGAACGGCTGCTCGACGACCGGGCCGACGCCGGGCTTGATGTCGAGCCCCACGCCGACCGCCTTGAGCGGCAGCACGATGTCGCTGAAGAGGATGGCCGCGTCCACGCCGAGCCGGCGGACCGGCTGGAGCGTGATCTCGGTGACGAGGTCGGGCCGCATGCACGAGTCGAGCATCGAGATGCCCTGGCGCAGCTCGCGGTACTCCGGCAGCGCGCGACCCGCCTGGCGCATGAACCAGACCGGGGTGTACGGCACCGGCTCACGGCGGCAGGCACGGAGGAAGACGGAGTCAGCGGTCACGATGAGTGATCGTCCCACGCCGAGGGTCCGTTCCGCGCACTGACGGTGCGGGCGGTCAGCGGCGGCGGCGCGCGGGCGGCAGCGTCGCGCGTCGCGGCAGGCGCGGGCGGGCGCGCGCAGGTCAGCCCTGGCGGCGCTTGTTGCCGTCGTTGTCCGGGATGTAGTCCTCGATGTTGAGCAGCCCCCGCCGCTTGAGCTCCAGCGGACGCGGCCCGCGCGGCAACTCGTACTTCGACGGGTCCGGCGTCGTGAAGAACGGCTCCGACGGCTCCGCGGGCGGGACCGGGGCTTCCTTGCGCCTTCGTAGACGGAACATCGTGGTGCCTCCCTGGTAGGTCGGATACCGCCGCGACCACGCACACGAGGAGCAGCGCCACGGCGACGTCGAGCGCGATGCGGCGCGGCCGGATCACGCGGTCCTGGATGCGGTCCCAGTTGATCTCCATGTGCTTCGCGAGCTGGCGGTGCATCGTGTCGAGCGTGGCCGGCGGATCCGCGTCGACGAATCCGTCGAGGAGCAAGGTAGCGCTGAACGAGGCCCGCCAGCGATCGGTAGGCAGCATTACTCCCACGCATATCAACGCCAATAGCGTGAACGCGCCGGTGGCGATCCAGGTCCCCGCTCCGGGGGTGGTGTCGCCCAGCCCGAGGCCCAGGAGGAACGTCACCACGACGGACGCCGCGGCGAGCAGATGCGCTGCGCGCGTGCGGAGATCGGCCATCGCCTCGCGCTGGTCGGCGACGGCGCGCTGCGACTCGTCGTAGACGAGCCGGAGCCGTTCGTCGGCCTCGACTGTCACCGCGCCACCTCCTTCCAGCGACCGTGCGGGAACGCTAGAAGAGGGGTACGACAGAAAACGAGAGCCGACGACGAAGTTGTGGACGAAGAAATGCGGACTGTGGAATACGTCAGCCCAACGCGAGGCAGACCACGCCGGCGAACGCCGCCGCGACCCCGCCGAGCTGGACGCCGCGCAGCCGCTCGCCGTACACGAGCTGCGCCAGGATCACGGTGACGACCGGGTACAGCGACGCCAGCACGGAGACGACGGCGACGAGGCCGCGCCCGGCCGAGATGGCGTACAGCGAGAGCGCCACGACGTTGAGGATGCCGATGGCGACGACCGGCGCGGGGTCGGACCCGGCGAAGCCCGGTGCGGAGGGTCGCACCGCGAGCACGTACGCCAGCGTCAGCGACACGGACACGACGCCGAGCACCGCCGTCGTCATCGCCCACCGGTCCTCGCCGCCCCGCGGGATGAGCGCCAGCGCGCCGCCGAAGCCGACGGCCGCGCAGGCGGCGTACGCCACCGAGCGCCGCTGCCCGCCCTCCCCCCGCAGCTCGGGCCCGGAGGCGAGGACCACCCCGAAAGCGGCCAGCAGAATCCCCAGGACCGCCACCACGGAAGGCCGCTCCCCCGACGCCAGCCCGACCACGACGGGCACGACGAGGCCGGTCCCCGCGATCGGCGCGGCGATGCTCATGGTGCCCAGCGCCAGCGCGCGGTAGAAGAAGCCGGTCCCCAGGATCGAGAACGCCCCCGCCGCGGCGCCCCACCAGAGGTACGGCCCCGGCGTACGCCACCCGCCCGCCAGCAGCACGAGGCCGATGCAGACGAGCCCGGCGAGCTGCGACCACAGCATCACCAGCGAGGTCGGCAGCCGGCGCGACGCCGCGCCCCCGAGGAAGTCGGCCAGCCCCCACGACACGGCGGCGATCAGCGCGAGGAGGGCGGCCACCCCACGACCCTACGGAGCCCCGGGCCCGCGCCGGCCCCGCGACGCGCCCGACGCGTGCGTACGCCGCCGAAATCCGCCCGGGGACGCACCGCGCGGCCTACCCTCAGAACCATGGTCGCGGAGCCGGAGGAGTCGCCGGACTGCTTCCGGCGAGCCGTCGCGAGCCTGCGCGCGGCGGAGGTCGACACGGCCGTGACGCTGCGCGAGACGGCGGCGCCGAGCCGCCTCGCGCCGTACGCCTTCGCGCTGGTCGCCGAGGTCCTCCACGGCGACGACGAGCTGTCCAGCGGGCGGTTCATCGTGCTGCACGACCCGCACGGCCAGGACGCGTGGAACGGCGACACGCGCGTCGTGGCGTTCGCCACCGCGGCGGTCGAGGAGGAGATCGGGCGCGACCCGCTGCTGCCCGAGGTCGGCTGGGCGTGGCTGCTGGACGCACTGGCCGCGCGCGAGGCGGGGTACCTCGCCGAGGGCGGCACCGTCACGAGCACGACGAGCGCGCGGTTCGGCGCGATGAGCAACGAGCCCGGCGGCTGCGACCTCGAGCTGCGCTGCTCCTGGACCCCCGACGGCTACGACGACATGGACCGGCACCTCGCGGCGTTCTGCGACGTGCTCTGCTCGATGGCCGGCCTGCCGCCCGCGGTGCCCGGCGTCGCGAGGCTGCCGCTGCGCCGCGGCGCGGTGTGACGCCCGACCCGCGCCTGGACGACCCCGACCCGCAGGTACGGCTCGAGGCCGTGTCGGACCTGCCCCTCGACCTGGACAGGCCGGCGCCCGACCACCCGAACGTCCGCGCGCTGATCAGGGCGCTCGACGATCCCGATGCCGAGGTACGCGACTGGGCGACGTTCGGCCTCGGCGTGCAGCTCGACGTGGACTCGCCGGAGATCAGGGAGGCGCTGTTCCGGATGCTGGGCGACACCGAGGCGGACACCGCGGGCGAGGCCGCCGTGGGGCTCGCGCGGCGCAAGGACCCGCGGGTGTACGAGCGCGTCCTCGCCGAGCTCAGCCGGCGGCCCGGCAACCTGTGGGTCGAGGCCGCCGCCGAGCTGGCCGACCAGCGGCTGGTGCCCGTCCTGCTGCGGCTGAAGGCCGACGGCTGGGACGACGGCCCCGACCTCCTCGCCGAAGCGATCGAGGCCTGCGCCGGCAGGAACTAAGAGGCGCTGCGCGCCAGCGGCAGCGCACGGTCGGCGCGCGCGCCAGAGGACGCCGTACGCGGGAGGCGCAGCTGCAGCACCGTTCCCGCGGCGGGCATCGACGAGATCTCCAACGAGCCTCCCGCGAGCCGCGCGCGCTCGCGAAGCAGCCCGAGACCGACGTGGCGGCCCTTCTCGGGCTTCACCTGGTCGGGGTCGAAGCCGGGGCCGGCGTCGGAGACGGTCGCGACGATCTCGTCCTCGTCCACGACGAGCGCGGCCTGCGCCCAGTCGACGTCGGCGTGCTTGACGACGTTGAGCAGAGCCTCCTGGAAGAACCGGTAGACCGTGATCGCCGACACCAGCGGCAGCGGGTGCGCGGTCGTCGGCCACGTGACCTCGACGGACATGCCGTAGCGCTGCTCGAGATCCGCGCGCAGGTGCCCGATCGCGGAGGCGAGGTCGCCGTCGCGCAACGCCGGCGGCCGCGTGCGCGCCATGACCGCGCGGACCTGCTCCTCCGCGTCCTCGAGGAACTCCTGCGCCGAACGCAGCGAGTCCCCGTCGCCCACGGTGAGGTGCATCCGCGCCATGCCGAGCGACTGCGCGACGGTGTCGTGCAGCTCGGCGGCGAGCTGGCCGCGCGCGCCTTCCTCCGCGGCCACCAGGCCGGAGAGCAGCTCGAACATGCCGGCGCTCGCGTTCTCTGCTGTCCGCCGGTGCTGCTCGGCGACGTCGTCGGCGACCTTGGTACGCAGCGTCAGCGCGTCGAGCGTCCGCGCGAGGTCGGCGAGCTCGGCGATGCCGTTGCCGGCGAGCCAGCGGTCGAGCTGGCGGTCGGTCGGCTCGTGGAGACGGCGCGTGGCTGCCGTACGGAGCGCGCGCAGCTGCGTCGCCAGCCGGTCGGCGAGCACCGCCGCGAGCCCGGCGCCGACGGCGGTCATCGCGCCGGTCGCGGCGAGCACGGGGCCGAGCGCGGAGCCGTGTCCCGTCGCCGCCAGGACGCCGCCCGCGCACGTCACGACGGCGGCACCGACGCCGCCGACGGTGAGCGCGGCGGCGGCGGCCAGCGGTACGGGGCGCCCGGTCACGAGAAGTCCACCAGCACGCCGGTCGTCGTCCACTCGGGCTCGGCGCGGACCGGCTCGGGTCCCTCGACGGCGCGCAGGTCGCCGTCGGCGGCGAGCGCGATGGCGCCGAGCAACGAGGCCACGGCGCGTTCGACGGCGTGCAGCTCGTCGACGATCTCCCCGACCTCGCTGGGCCCGGTCGGCATCGCCGCGAGCTGCGCGAGCCGCGACGCGGACTGGCGCAGGACGGACAGAGAGGGAGCGGTGTTGGCGCCGATGTCGCCGAGCGCCTTGGCGGCCTCGTCGGCGATCTCGGCGCGGTCGAGCGCGGCGTCGCGCGACGCCGTCAGGTCGGCCACGGACAGCCACGACTCGGCCTGCCCGACGAGCACCTCGGCCAGCGTGACCTCACGCCGGCCGAAGCCCGCGGAGCCGCGGGGACGACGCGCGTGCAGCAGCGCGAGCGGGCTCTGCCTGTGGCCGAGGACCGCGGAGCAGTACGGCCGCCCGTTGTCGGCGCCGGTCGTCACGCCGCCGGAGCCGAGCGCGCGGAGCACCCACTGGTCGTCGAGGACGGCGGAGGAGACGCGCTCGCGCAGCGTCACGCCGTACTCGTCGCCGGTGTAGCGCACCGGACCGTCGGCGCCCATGAGGATCAGCTCGACGTCGGCGCCGCCGAACAGCCGCGCCGCCGCCGTCAGCACCACCCGCGCGGAGGCTTCGACCGACTGGCCGGTGGCGCGTTCCTGGCCGCGCGCCAGCTCCGCGAACAGCCGCGCCTCCGCGGCGCGGCGCGTCTGCTGGTCGTACGACCACCACAGCAGCGCCATCGGGACGAGCAGGCCGAGCAGGCCCAACGGCGCGTTCAACGTCAGCCACGCGGCGAGGAGACCGACGGACGTGTTGCCGGCGGTGTGCAGCGCGGACATCGGCGCCGAAGCCCACACCAGGCCGCGCAGCCTGCGGCCGGACGTCATCGAGACGGCGCCGGCGACGAGCGCGTGGTTGAGCAGCCAGAACCAGCCCATGCCCGCCGACGCGCCGAGCAGCCCGCCGCCGAGCCAGTGCGCGAACGCCGCCGCGACACCGGTCGACGCGGCGAACTGCGCGACGTTGAACCACACCTTCAGCCGCGGCTGGCGGCGGATCGTCTGCGCGACGAGCACGCCGACGACGACGGCGAGCGTCGCCCAGCCGCCGGTCGCGAAGACCAGGGCCGCGCCGATCGCGCCGTCCGTGCAGGAGAACGACCACCGCTGCCGCCCGAACGCGAGGTGCACGACCGCCAGCTCGGACGCCGCGACACCGGCCGCGAGCGCGAACGGCGCCCACAGCGCGGGGCTGCCCCAGCCCGCGTACAGGCACCCCGCCAGCGCCAGCGCGAGGCTGGCGCCGCCGAGGGCCGCGACGCGGCGCTGCGGGCTCACGAGCCGCCCCATTCCGCGGCGGACCAGGAGTTCGCGGACCACGAGTTGGCCGACCAGCTGTTGGCGCTCCACGAGTTGGCGGACCAGGAGTTGGCGGACCACGAGTTGGCGGACCAGGAGTTGGCGGACCACGAGTTGGCGCGCGACCAGGAGTTGGCGCGGCTCCACGAGTTGGCGCGGGACCAGGAGTTCGCGCGGGACCAGCTGTTGGCGCGCGACCACGAGTTGGCCTTGGGGTTACCCCAGCGCCACGACATCGCGTCCCAGCCCTCGGCGTCGAACGACGCCTCGCCGGTCGCCTCCGTCGGGTCACCGTTCGCGTCGGTGCCGGCGACGAGCGCCGACGTCGCGCGGACGAGGCCTGCACCCGCGCGCGGGGAGGACATGGCCAGCGCACCCGAACGCAGCGACGCCTTCACGTCGGCGGGCGTCGCGGAGGGGTGGTCGGCGAGGAACAGCGCCGCCGTGCCCGCCGCCTGCGCCGTCGCCTCGCTGGTGCCCGAGCCGCGCCAGAGCAGGTCCGAACGACGCGCGTCCGGGTTGGCCTGCGCAATGGCGGACCCGGAAGGGAGGACGGAGAGGACGCCCATGCCGGAGCCGACGACGTCCGGCTTCGCGACGCCGTGCACGACGGCCGAGCCGCTGAACGGCGCCACGGTCGGCGTGCCGTCGCGGACGTCGGCCGCGCCGACCGTCAGGACGGAAGGAGCGAAGCCTGGGTCGCCGACCTGGTCGGGGTCGTTGCCGGCGGAGACCGCGATCGTGACGCCCTCGTAGCGGACGGCCTCGACCGCGTCGGTCAGCGGGTCGGCGCCGTAGCCGACGCCGGGGCGCGTACGGCTGAACGCGAAGGACGCCACGTCGATCGAGTCCGCGTTGTCGGCGACCCAGTCGAGCGCCTCGAGCACCTCGGAGAGCCGCGTCGAGCCGCGGTCGTCCGCGACCTTGACGTTGAGGACGGTCGCGCCGGGCGCGACACCGAGCCCGTGCGAGCCGGTGCCCGCGACGGGACCGCCCGCGAGGATGCCGGCCATGAACGTGCCGTGGCCGTACCCGTCGCCGAAGTCCTTGTCACGCGAGGTGTTCAGCGCGTCGACGAGCCGGCCGGAGGCACGGTTGAGGGCGGGGGTGTCGGCGATGCCTGTGTCGACGAGCGCGACGCGGACGCCGGCGCCGGCGCCTGGGCGGCCGGCGTTCCCGCCCACGCCCTGCCAGGCGAAGACGGAGCCGGGGAAGTCGACGCCGCCAGTAGTAGGACGCAGCTGCTCGTCGGCGTAGACGCCGCGGACGCCGGGCGCGCCGGCAAGACGTCGCAAGGAGGAAGGCGTGCCGCGGACGACAGCGGTGCCGATGGCGTCCTGACGCGAGAGGACCGTGACGCCGTTCACCCTGGGGACGTCGCCGGACGCGACCGCGGTGACGTACGCCAGCGGCGGCGCAGCCGAGAGCGCGGCAGAGACGAGGGCGCCGGCGACGACCGTCGCCACCCTGCTTGTACGTGCCACGCGGGTCCTTCCCCGAGGTTCTTCCGGAGCAGTGCTCCTTCGTCTCTTCGGCAGCGGAGAACCCGGACTTTCGTCCCGTGACGAACCTTGTGGAGCCGCGCGAGAACACGCGTTGCTGCGAATGGCGGAATCAGTCGCTACAGCGAGTGACTCCCCGAGCCGAAGCAATGTGGCGTAGGGACAGTCCCTCAGTACGGAGGCAGCGGTGACGACTGCGACGGATCTCGCCGAGAACGGCGCGCGAACGGGGTTCACGGCCATGGTCGTGGACGACCACCCGCTCATGCGCGAGTCGATGGTCGCGCGGCTGCGCTCCATGGGCGCGGCGGACGTGATCGAGGCGGCGAGCATCGCCGAGGCGCGAGCGCGGGCGGGTGCCGGCGCGCGGGACCTCTGCGTGCTCGACCTCGGGCTCCCCGACGGCTCCGGACTGGAGCTGCTCGCGGACCTGCGCGCGGCCGGCTGGGGGCGGCTCATCGTGCTGTCCGCGGCCGACGACCCGTACTCGGTGCGCTCGGCGTTCGTCGCCGGCGCCCAGGGCTACCTCCTCAAGAGCGCGTCTCCCCATGTCGTGACCGACGGCGTACGCCGGGTGCTCGACGGCGGCGTGTACGCCGACCCGTCCGTCGCGTCGCTGCTCGCGCAGGGGCTGCGCACCGGACCCGTGGGCGACGGCGTCAACGACCTGTCCGGACGCGAGGTCGAGGTGCTCCAGCTCGTCGCCGACGGCCAGTCGAACAAGCAGATCGGCGAGCTCCTCGGCCTTTCCGCGCTCACCGTGAAGAGCCACCTCGCGCGTATCGCGCGCAAGCTCGGCACGGGCGATCGCGCCGAAATGGTCGCGCTCGCCATGCGCGCAGGGGTGATTCGGTAGCAAAAGGGCGATCCCTTCGCCCCGCGCGGCGTACCGTTCCCCTGTGAGCGACGTCGCGGAGGAACAGCCGATCCTGGCTGAGCCGGCCCCTGAGCCGTTGCCGCTGCTCGAACTGTCCGGGCCCGTTCCCGAGCCCATCGCCGACTCGCACACGCTGTCACTCGCCGTCGCCGCGCTCGCGGCCGGCACCGGCCCCGTGGCGATCGACGCCGAACGCGCCTCCGGCTACCGCTACGGCCAGCGCTGCTACCTCGTGCAGCTCCGGCGCGAGGGCGCGGGCTCGTTCCTCATCGACCCGCTCGGCTGCCCCGACCTGTCGTCCCTGGACGCGGCCCTCGCGGACGCGGAGTGGATCCTGCACGCCGCCTCCCAGGACCTGCCGTGCCTCGGCGAGCTCGGGCTGCGGCCGCGGACGCTGTTCGACACCGAGCTCGCGGCACGCCTGGCCGGCTACGAGCGCGTGGGCCTCGCCACCATGGTCGAGATCGTGCTCGGGCGCCGCATCGACAAGGGCGCGTCGAGCGCCGACTGGTCGCAGCGCCCGTTGCCCCCAGGACTGCTGCGGTACGCCGCCCTCGACGTCGAGGTCCTCGTCGCGCTCCGCGACCACCTCGCCGCCGTCCTCACCGAGCAGGGGAAGCTCGAGTGGGCGCGGGAGGAGTTCGCGGCGATCGTCGCGGCGCCGCCCTCGCTTCCGCGCGTGGACCCGTGGCGGCGTACGTCGGGCATCCACCGGCTCCGTACGCCGCGCCAGCTCGCCGGCGTCCGCGCGCTGTGGGAGCGCCGCGACACCATCGCCCGCGAGCGCGACACCGCGCCGGGGCGGGTGCTGCCGGACGCGGCGATCGTCGACGCCGTACTCAAGTGGCCGAAGACGCCCGAGGCGCTGGCCGCCCTGCCGATCTTCAGCGGCCGGTCCAACAAGCGTCGCGTGCACGTGTGGTTCGGGGCTCTGCAGGAGGCCTTGGCGCTGCCCGACAGTGACCTGCCGCCGATCACCGGCCCCGCCGACGGCTCTCCCCCGCCCGCGCACCGCTGGGCCGAACGCGACCCGATCGCGGCGGCCAGGCTGTCGGCCGCGCGCTCGGCCGTGAGCGCCGTCGCGACGCGGTACGGCCTCCCCGTCGAGAACCTCGTCGAGCCCGCCGCCGTACGCCGCGTCGCCTGGGCCCCGCCCGAGCCCGCGTCCGACGAGGCGGTGGCGACGATGCTGCGCGACCTCGGGGCGCGGTCGTGGCAGGTCGAACTCGTCGCGGAGGCGCTGGGCGCGGCGCTGCGGTCGGCGGCGCCCGCGGCGTGAACGCCGTCTCACTCGTGCCGTGCCCGGCGTCGCTCGCGCGCGCGGTGCTGGCCGGGGACCTGTCCGGCGTACGGGCGGGGCGCGGGTGGCCGCACGCGGACACCTACGACGCGCTGCGCCCTGTCGCGTCGGGTCCCGAGGGGGCGGAGGGGACGTTCCTCGTGGTGGTCTCCGGCGAGGTGGTGGGCGACTGCGGCTGGTACGGCCCGCCCGGTGCCGACGGCGAGGTCGAGATCGGCTACGGGCTCGCGGCGCCGTACCGCGGTCGCGGTCTCGGCGTCGAGGCGGTGCGGCTGCTGGTGGCGTGGGTGACGGCGCAGGAGGGCGTACGCCGCGTCGTCGCCGAGACCGACGCGACCAACACCCCGTCCCGCCGCCTCCTCGAACGCCTCGGCTTCACCCTCGACACCGTCGGTTCCACGGCGGTCCGCTACCTGCTCGTTCTTTGAAGATCATCACGCGCGAGACCGGCGACCGAACATCACGGAACAAGGGGCCACAGCGCCGACAGACGCACCGAGCGGCGTTCGGTTACTCGCTGGTAACATAGGTCCATGACCCGCTCCCTTCGGGACGTCGTCTTCGTCGACGGCGTCCGCACCCCGTTCGGCGTCGGCAAGCCCACCGGTCAGTACGCGCACACGCGCGCCGACGACCTCGTCATCCGCTGCATCCGCGAGCTGCTGCGCCGCAACCCGTCGCTCCCGCCGGAGCGCGTCGACGAGGTCGCGATCGCCGCGACGACGCAGATCGGCGACCAGGGCCTGACCATCGGCCGTACGGCGGCACTGCTCGCCGGCCTCCCCCAGTCGGTCCCCGGCTACGCGATCGACCGGATGTGCGCCGGCGCCATGACCGCGGTGACGACCGTCGCGAGCGGCATCGCCGTCGGCATGCAGGACGTCGCCATCGCCGGCGGCGTCGAGCACATGGGCCGGCACCCGATGGGCGAGGGCGTCGACCCCAACCCGCGGATCATCAGCGAGAAGCTCGTCGACCCCTCCGCGCTCGTCATGGGCGCGACCGCCGAGAACCTGCACGACC